>JAISYN010000087.1 GCA_031269915.1 Synergistaceae bacterium | reverse complement strand
TGGCCGGACTTTCGCCCCGAACCTGTTTGTACCGGAGACGGACGGCTCAGCCTCTCCGCTCTTTGAGGTGGATGGGCTGTGCTTGAAGAATGCTTTCGCGGATATTTCGTTTTCGGTGAGGCCGGGGGAGATATTGGGCATAACCGGTCTGCTGGGCAGCGGCAGGACGGAACTCGCGAAATCCCTGTTCGGACTGTTTCCCTCCGACAGCGGAACAATCAGGATAGGAGGCCGCGGCGTCAAAATTTCGAGTCCCCGCGAAGCGGTTCGGAATAAAATTGCCTACGTGCCGGAGGACAGGCTTACCGAGGGCCTCTTTCTACGTCAGCCGATACGTGAAAACCTCGTCATCGCCAATATAGACAATATGCTCAGGAGCGACAGGACATTGGACGGCGGCAAGATCGACGAGCACGTGAAACATTGGCGGCGGGAACTGGAGATAACTATGAACGCCCCGGAGGATCCGATATCGACGCTTTCCGGAGGAAATCAGCAGAAAGTGGTGCTTGGCAAATGGCTCGATATCGAACCGTCCGTACTGATACTCAACGGGCCGACCGTTGGAGTCGATGTGGGAGCGAAGCACGATCTGCACAGATACCTGCGGGAACTGGCTGGTACGATGCGCATAGCGATCGTGATAATATCGGACGATATTCCGGAGGTAATTGAAAATTGCAACAGAATACTCGTAATGAAGGGCGGTCGCCTGTGCGGAGAGATTCGCAACACGGAGACAGATGAACGGGCGCTGCTTGAGGCCATAATATAACAGCCGGAGGAGGCATTCGTCTCAAGTGACTTTAAACGGTGTTTTTAAGCGCAACGAGTTTTACGTGTTCATAACTATAGCGGCGCTGTGCGCCGTCATCCAATTTCAGAGCGGGCAGTTTTTCACGAGCAACAATGTTGTGGACATAGCGCGCTCCATGATAGTGCCGGGTATGCTGGCGATGGGGCTCATGATGGAAATAATATCAGGCGGCATAGACGTTTCTTTTCCTTCAGTCGCCATGCTCAGTATGTATTCGAGCATAATGATAATGCAAAAGATGCATTACACCGGCGGCGCCGCCTTCGGGTTCGCGATCTCCGTCGGTATCGGGCTGGTATTGGGGGTGGCAAATGGCCTGTTGGTTTACTGGCTCAAACTCCCGGCCTTCATCATTACCCTGGGAACCGGCAGCATATGCCGGGGGTTCATGCAGGCCGTGCTGAAAAGCCGCAATATCAGCATATTGCCCGCGCCGGTGGCCGCGCTCGGGAAAAAATATCTCTTCACGGTGACGAACTCCGAAGTCGGGCTGTCCAGCTCTCTTCCGTTCGTCTTCATATTCCTCGTGATAGTGGTGGCGGCAGTGGCGTTTATTTTGAGATATACGATACTGGGCAGGGGCATATACGCATTGGGCGGCGACAGTGTGGCGGCCACACGGGCCGGATTCAACATCCTCGGGCTGGATTTGTTCGTCTACGGTTTCATGGGCGCGCTTTCCGGATTTGTCGGTCTTACAAGGACTGTTCTCACAGGAAGCTGCCAGCCGACATCGTTCATCGGCTACGAGATGACTGTCATAGCGGCAGTCGTGCTCGGAGGGACGCGCATCAGCGGAGGCAGCGGAACGGTTGTCGGGACGCTTCTCGGAACCTTGCTGCTCACAATGGTGAGCAACAGCCTCATCCTGCTCGGCATTCCCACATATTTGGGCAAGTTCACCATTGGAGTTATGATCGTCATCGGCACCGGAGTATCCGCCTGGCAGACCCTTCAACGGAAGAGACTTCTGACTGCCGTGGCGGTAGGAGAAAAAAACGGGGGCGCGGACAGTGGCCGGGACTGATGAAAAAACGAACCTGTTCGGCGTCCTGCTCAACCGCTGGGACGGGCTTTTCAGGCACGAACCGCATACGCGCCCGCTCATACTGCTTTTCATACTGTCGTTTGCTTCCCTGTCGGTTTTACAGCCGTCTATATTTCTGACGCGCAGTTATCTGGTAAACATCCTGTATTTATTTCCGGAGTACGGAATTCTGGCGCTGGGCATGATGCTCAGCATGATAAGCGGCGGCATAGATCTTTCGGTAGTAGCGACGGCAAATTTGGCCGGGATACTGTGCAGCGTATTCCTGACGAGGGCGATCCCGATAGGGATATCTACGGTTGCATGGGGCGCTTCGATGCTGGCCGTCGCGTTCGTACTGGCCTCGATAATCGGAGCGGCGTGCGGCGCGCTCAACGGCGCGCTGATCACGAAAATCGGCATACCTCCTATACTTGCTACTTTGGGCGCGGGCGATTTGATACTGGGGAGCGCTCTGGCGCTGACGAAGGGATCGGCCATATCGAATCTGCCGCCTATCCTGTCCGCCGTAGGCTCCTATATAATAGCCGGCATAGTGCCAGTGACGTTCGTCATCTTCGCGGTCTGCGCGCTGATTGTGAATTTCTGCCTCAAGCGCAGGACGTTTGGAATACGTCTTTTCATGTTCGGGACAAACCCCAAGGCGTCGGAGTTCTCGGGCGTAGACAACGACGCCGTAGTCTGTCAGACTTATATGATGAGCGGTATGATGGCGGGCATAAGCGGTTTGATGATGTGCGCGAGGTTCAACAGCGCCAGGGCTGACTTCGGCGCCAGCTACACGATGCAGGCCATACTGATATGCGTGCTTGGAGGAGTGAACCCGAACGGCGGGTATGGCAGCGTGCAAGGCGTTACGCTTGCCATCCTGATACTCCAGATTCTGAGCAGCGGATTCAACATGTTTCCCGGCATAAGCAACTTTTATCGGGACTTTATATGGGGAATCGTTCTGATCGTGGTTATGATATGCAATTCCGTCTCAAAATCCAAACAATCCTGATTTTGTTCCGCGCGAGTGAGGCCGCGCGCGGAGTCGCGGCCTCACGTGCGTTTTTCACCAGCCCATCGCTATGCCTATCGCTATCAACGCCATCTGAGTGAGCAGGATGAGCATGAAAAGCGGAGTGAACCATTTCCACCACGTTCCGAGTTTGACGCCGCCTAGACCGGCCACGACGGGAGCGAATGCCGTGGGCCAGAGTATGTTCG
Organism: Synergistaceae bacterium; assembly: GCA_031269915.1. Lineage (GTDB taxonomy): Bacteria > Synergistota > Synergistia > Synergistales > Synergistaceae > JAIRKI01. The sequence continues at coordinate 11,547 of JAISYN010000087.1, read as the reverse complement.
ATATCCCGTCGCCGAACTGGAATGCCAGCACAGCCACCTGCCGCGATATCCCGAGGACGTCGGACAGCGGCGTCATTATCGGCATACTCGTCGACGCTTGTCCCGAACCGGATGGTATCAGGAAATTGAGCAGCGTTTGCAGCACAAGCATGAGTTCTCCGGCGATCCACGTCGGAAGTCCGATGAGGGGCAGCGACATGCCGTAGACCACCGTATCGATTATGTGCCCCTGGCGCAGAACGACCAGTATGCCTCTCGCTATGCCTATCATCATGCAGGCCATCGTTATCTCGCTGAGCCCGGCGACCATCTTGTTCGCCAGGATATTTGGGTTCCAGCGCATGATTATCGCAGCGATGAAGGCGGATATCAGGAATGCCCCGCTTATCTCCTGGAAGTACCAGTGCCAGAATTTGCAGCCGTACACGACGACGCTTATTAGCGCTATGAACGTCGCCAGCACCAGCTTCTCCCGTATGCCGAACGGACTCTCGACGACTGTCTTCTCGTCCATCGCCAGCCTGCTGAAATCCTCGCCGTAGACGAGGCTTTTCTTCGGGTCCGCCTGTATTTTAAAGGCGTACTTGATCATGTATGCGGATGCCACGGCAATCATCGCGATGTGGCATCCTATGCGGTACGCGGCGCCGGACATCGGCGGCAGTTCGGCTATGTTCTGCGCTATGCCCACTGTGAACGGATTCATGGCGGCCCCGCTGTAGCCCAGACCTACGCCTATCGAGACTATGCCTATGCCGACTAAAGCGTCGTATCCCATGGCTATCGCTATTCCGACAAAGATGGGTATGAAGGGCAGCGCTTCCTCGAACATTCCTATAGTGCTGGCCGCGGAGCCCATGATAATGAGGAATAAAGGTATGACCGCCGCTCTCGCTTTCCCTTTGAATACTCTCAGCATCCCCGCCACCAGACCGTTGAAAGCGCCGGTGGATAACAGGATGCTGATTGACGCGTAGGCTATGAACACGAAGAAAACGACGTCGGCTGCGTCGACCATGCCCGAGTAAATAGCCTTGACCGCGTCAAAAAAACCGACCGGAGTGGAGTCGATCGCGTGATACGTGCCGGGAACCACAACGGTACGGCCAGCCGCGTTCGGCGCGCGCTCGAACTCCCCGGCCGGCAGTATCCAGGAAGCCGCCGCGCATATAAAGATTATCGATACCAACAGGACGAAGATGTGCGGAAGCTTGAATTCTCTTTTCTTTTGTTCAATTTCCAAAGAATTTCCCTCCTCGAAAAAAAATAAAGATGAAAGTGCCGCGTACTGCCTGCCACTGGGACGATCGGTTTTTTTAGGCTACTCACCTCCCGTTTTAGCGGCTACTTGCTTTGAGAAATCGTCTTTCACCGCGTTTCTGAAGTCGTCGTCGTTCAATACATCAAGCGCGAGCGCGGCGAGGGCTTCGGCTCCTGATGCCATCGCTTCGTGCGCCTGCGGCGTCGTAGTGGAGCGCGCGAACTCGGCCGTGTGAAGCGCCAGAGGTTCGTCCGTGATGGACAGCAGCGGTTGAATGGACGGGCAGCGGTACGATACGTTGCCGACATCCGACGAGCCGACCGGGGGAGAGACTTCAGAGACCTTAAGCCCGACGCCGGCAAGTATTTCCGACATCTTTTCTTCGAGCGTCCCGAGCCGCAACATGTCGGCAAAATCCGCGAAGCTTTTCCTCCACGTCACTTCGCAGTCGAGCGCCATCGCGGCGGCGCGCGCGCATTTGCCGATCGTCTCGTCGAGACGCGCCAGTTTCGCCATCGAATTGGCGCGGAACTCTATTTCTATTTCCGCTCTCTCCGGTATGATACTGGGTTTCCTGCCTCCGTCGGTTATCACGCCGTTTACCCGTATATCGGGGGTGAAGCATTCGCGCCTCGCATCCACGAGATCGAGAAATTTGCGGGCCGCCGCGAGCGCCGATCTGCCGCGCCAAGGGGCCGCCACCGCGTGTGCGCCGACGCCACGGAACTCCATCAGAAAGTTGCGCAGAGAGAGAGCGTCCATGTTCGGCTGGCAGACGCCACCGCCGATGCAGTGCATCATCATGGACAGGCTCATGCCGTCGAACACTCCGCCTTCGGCCATGGCGGTCTTGGCGCCGTCCGTCTCCTCCGCGGGAGCGCCTATCAGATGTATTTTTCCCCGGTAGAGGTCTTTCAGTTCCATCAATGCCAGCCCGGCGAGCGCCGAAAGTGATCCGTGCAGATTATGTCCGCATCCGTGCCCTATATCCGGCAGCGCGTCGTATTCCACCATTATGGCGATATGCGGGCCCGGGCCGTTGTCGAAATCGGCCTTGAACGCGGTATCCAGCCCAAAAAACGGGTATTCGACGGAAAATCCGCGTCGTTCCAGCAGACGCGCGATTTTTGCGCTCGAATTGTACTCGGCGGACGACAGCTCGGGATTTGCCGCGAGATAGTCGGATAATTCCACCGCTTCGTGGTGGAATTTTTTAACGGAATCCTTTATGGCGCTGGAAATACCTCCGATCATTAGTCATCCCTCCGCGGTAAAAGTAAACTTTTGAGATATCTTAACATATTTGTCAAATTTACCGCCGGTGACGTATTATCATCACTATGGAAGATACTATGAGCGCCGCGGCGATGACCGTAAATTTCGTTATCCTCTCGTCCGCCATAGCCGCTCCCAGAACGAGGGCTACGATCGGGTTCACGAACGAATGCGTGGAGACCTTCGATGCTGGCTGTGTGCGCAGGAGCAGGACGTAGGCCGAATATGTGACGATCGAGCCGAACACGACCAGGTAAAACAGAGCGAACCAGGATTCGCCGGATATGTCCCCGATACGCGAGAAGTCGCCGAAAGAGGCGGATATCACGGCGAATACGGCGCCCCCGCACATCATCTGCAATCCGGACGCCATCGCCGTGCTGGGGTGCGCGTTGCGCGATTTCGATGAGAGAAGCGCCCCGCATACCCACGAGAAGCTGCTGATAACCACGGCTGCGGAGGAAATGACGTATGCCGCCGCTGAACCTCCGGCCGCCGGGGCCGCCGCCCCCTCGCCGATCACCAGTATCACGCAGCCGATCATGCCGACGGCCTGTGCCGCGACTACGACGCGGTGAGGTTTCGGCCCCCCGAAGAATATCCAGTCGAACAGCACAAACCACGCCGGCTCGAGGGATACGAGCAGCGCCGCGGTCGAGCTGGGCAGCGTTTTCTGCGCCCACGACAGGAGGACGTAAGCGGCGAAAAAAGCCAGCACCCCACTATGCGCCGCGACAGACATGTTCGCGCGCGTCGGCTTTGCCGCGCCGTTCCAATGGGCGAGCAGCGAGAGAATCGTTCCCGCCGACAAAAACCTTATCGCGTTCGCGAGTAGAATGGGCGCGGTCTTGAAGGATATGCTCATCGCGAGATAGGTTGAACCCCAGATTATATATATGGCGAAATAGCACGCCGCGATCGTTGTTTTTGGAACAGTCTTTTCGGGGTTATCCGTCATTGTTTCGGGGTACGGGCTTCCGCGGCGTCTGAGCGAAACGAACGCGCGGCGCGCGGGCGATTGCCTAGAAGATCGGCATTTCAGCGCGGTCGTCGTCCATGGAACGCTTTATAAAAAGACGTTCGGTGAAGAGATCGACTACCTTCTGTCCGCCGTCTTCCTTGAGGGTCACTTTAGGCTGGAGCAGATTGCCGCTCGTTATGGCCGCCACGGTGGCGATTCGTCCGTCGGACAGTTCAACTATCGTTCCGGGCGGGTAGACCCCCATGCCGGCAATGAAAATTTTACAGATTTCGGGCGCGAATTCCGTCTCGTTGGCGCTCATTATAATATTGAACGACATTTTGCTCGACACGGCGTCTTTGTAAACTCTAGGCGAGGTCATGGCGTCGAACGTGTCGGCGACGGCCAGTATGCGCGCTAAAACGGGTATCTGGGCGCCAACCAGGCCCCTGTGATAACCGGAACCGTCATAACGTTCGTGATGAGCCGCTATGCCGTCGAGCAGTTCCTTGTCGTCTATGCCCGATAATTTGCAGATCGAAACGCTCTCATTGACATGGTTTCTTATTAGCACCATCTCTTCGGGAGAGAGGTTTTCCTGTTTGTTCAATATCTCCTTCGGCACCGCGGTTTTGCCTATGTCGAACAGCAATCCCGCCACCACGGCTTTCTCGATCATGACGGCTGGAATTTTATGTTCCTCCGCAAGTTTTGTCGCTATGTAGCCCGATAGCATCGAGACGTTCAACGCGTGATTCTTCGTGTATGAATCGAGAGGGCCGTCTATCATCGAGAGCGCTATTTGCGATGTTTTTTTGACTTCGCCGGCGATATTTTTCCCGATTTCCTCGACCACCGCCGTCGGGATGTTGAATTTTTCTTTTACGCTCGCCTGGTCGAAGATATCGGCGATGACGCCGTACGCGTGTTTGGTGACTTCGTTGTCGACGACCGTTACCGACGGGTCCAGCTTGCGAAGGCGGTCCATCATTTCCTCGTTGTCGATCTCCTGGGGTACTATTATCTCGACCTTTCTGACGCCGAGTTTGTCGAGCGTGTCGATGAGTTTTCGCGGTTTTTCAAGCCCCTCGGTGAGTTTGCCTATGGGAACCCGGCTGGGGATGAGCACGGAAGCCCCGGTGTTGGAAAGAACGTCGTGCACCAGGCACGCGTTGGGATTGTCCAGCAACTGTTCTATGTTTATCTTTGTTTTGTATGAAGGACTCGCTTTCAAGTCTTTTCCTCCTCGAAATTGTCTGATTGTCCGTAAGAGTTGTTCCACAGTATAACCCAATTTGCGGCGCAGTTCCATAAAAAATTTCAAACTCGCGCGGCGCGGCGACATTCCAGGATAATCGTATTTTCTTGTTGTATAATTCGCCTCATGAATGACAGTCCGATAAAAGTCGTGAGAGAACTGATAAAGATGTACGGAAGTTCCCTGCTGGAAGATCCTGACCGCATGGGGCATCTTCTGGAAGACCGCTGCGGAGAGGCGAAGAGGGAGATATTCGTATTGTCGTTTGCCATGCGGGAGATATTGAAAGACGGAGCGCTGCCGAGGGCCGGGACGTTTACGGAGAACAGGGAGCGGATAGAGGCCCGTTTCCGCGAAAATCTCGGGTTCTCGAAACCTATAGCGTCCTGGGCCGCGGGCGCAATAACGGATTTCCTCGTATGGAGCGAGGAAACGTCAGGGAACTCCGACAGCCGGGTCGAGGCCCGGAGGGGGTTTTTGCCGTACGCCGGAAACGTAATGGCGAAACGTCCGCGCACGGCGCTTTTCAGGAAAAAAACACTTCGCAACGGGTTTCTGCTCGTGTCCATCATAGCCGTTTTTCTGGGGCTTTTCATCCGAATTACCGAACCCAGGTACAATATATCGGACGAACACGGGATACTGTTTTTAGCTCATCTTTCCGGTCCTGGCGCCGGATTTGGGCATGTTCGCCTGAAATCCGCGCAACTCGCCGCCGACCAGATCAACGCGTTGGGAGGGGTGAAGGGCCGCCCCATCAGAATAAGAGCCCACGACCTCCCGCTCTCCCCGGCTGACGCGGCATTGGCGGCGGACGCGCTCATGAGAGACAGGAGCAATGTGGCCGCGATCTCCGTGTGCGGCGACGCCGCGAATATCGCGATAGCCGGCGTCGCCGATACGAGGGAGATGCCGCTCATCGTGTCCGAGTCCTGCGACGCGGCCGTCACGATGGCGACTCCCGACAGCCCCAGGCTATATTCGTTCAGGCTGAATTATGACGACCGATACAAGGGAAGAATCGCCGCGTATTTTCTGACACACGGGCTGAAACGAGTGAAGCCGGCCCTGATATATGAAGCCTACGACGAAAATTCCCACGAGATGCGCGAGGGTTTCATTGAAGCGATCGGCGATTACGGCGGAGCCGCGGCCTGCGAGGAAATGTGGACGGCAATCGGCGGTCTTGACAAAGCCTCCGTGGAGGAGATAATTATATCCGAAGCCGACTCCGCGGTCATACTGAACGACACAGCCGGTATAGCTCATGTGACGTCCGCGTTGCGCGGGTTTGGATACGAGGGCGTTACGGTCGGGGTGAATTTCAACGAATCGTTGGACGCGATCGGAGGAGCCGGGCTTGATAACAGTTGGTGGATAGTGCCGGCCAGTCCCGATGATCCGCAGTTGCAATCGTTTCAATCGTACTACCGGGACAAGTATAATGAAAATATTTCGGGGGACGACTTTTTGGGGACGCTTTTCGCCTACGACTCAGTAAAGTGGGTGGCGGACGCTCTTTTCCGCGCGCCGGGTTTTCAGGGAGAAGCGCTGCGGCACGCTTTTATGTCGACACAAAACCTCGTGCTGTCTCATGCCACTGTCACCATAGATCCGAGGACGCACGGCCCGTGGAACAAGGCGGCGGCGCTGATATACCGTTCGGATGGCGGAGCGAGATTTCAGAGGCGTTTCCGGCCGCAGTGAGCGCGGACTTCGCCGCTGGGTTCATATAAATTTAATTTTTATTACCTTTCAAACGATCGAGTTTGATGTTATGATTTAGCTTATAAAATAGTTATTTAAGCGGCTTCAAAAACATGGTGGCGTGGATAAAGTTACAGTGGGCCGTTTTGTTCAGGTTATGGCGGATCGATTTAAAAAAACAGTTTGGAGGTAGAACCATGAGGCTCCTTACCCGTTCAGATTACGATGGTCTGATGTGCGCGGTATTATTGAAGGAATTGGATATGTACGACGAGATAAAATTCGTGCATCCGAAGGATATTCAGGACAATCTGATAGAGGTGACGGATCAGGACATACTGGTGAATATCCCATATGTTCCGGGATGCGGTATGTGGTTTGACCACCATACTAGCGAACAGGAGAGAGGATTGGCGGAGGGCGCCGAATTCAAGGGCTCGAACTGGCCCGCTCCGAGCTGCGCGCGGGTAATTTACGAGTTCTACGGCGGCGACGAAAAAATGGGCCGGTTCAAAGAGATGCTGGAAGCGGCGGACAAGGCCGACGCGGCGCAGTTTACGAGGGACGAGATATTGAACCCGGCAAGATGGGTCATGCTCTCGTTCATAATGGATCCTCGAACCGGGCTGGGCCGTTATCGGGATTATCGCATCTCCAATTATCAGCTCATGATGGTTCTCATCGACGAACTCAGAACGAAAGGCGTCGACGAGATACTGGCCATGGAAGACGTTCAGGAGCGGGTACGCCGCTACGACGAGCACAAACCGCACTTCCTGCAGATGATGTTCGAATATTCCACGGCGGAGGGGGACGTAATAGTCACGGATCTGCGGGGCGTACCGGAGACTTATGTGGGCAACAGGCATGTCATTTACGCGCTTTACCCTTATCAGAACATCAGCATAAGGATATTCGACGGCAAAGATAATGAATTCTGCGTGTTCTCGGTTGGCTACAGCATATTGAACAGAACTTCGACCGTCGACGTGGGGTCTCTGATGCTCAAATACGGCGGCGGCGGTCACAGGGCGGTCGGCACATGCCAGATGCCCTATTCCGAGGCGGATAACGCGCTTACCGAGATGCTGCGCTTCATAAATGTGGAACATAAATCACCCGCGAAACAGTGAAGATACGGCGGATTGGAAAAAACGTACTCCCGGCTTAACAGCCGGGAGATTTTTATAGGCGGTGCGGAACGAATGGACGGAGACGGGATCAGAGCCGTCATGGATGTGGGCACAAATTCCATAAAGCTGCTAGTCGCCGCGTGTTCATCGGGAAAACAGACGGTGCTGGCAGATAGGACTGAGATAACCCGCCTCGGCGAAGGAGCCGAGGAGACCGGAGAACTCTCCCGGGCGGCGATGGAGAGGACCGCGGGGGCTATAGACGGTATGGCGCGAAACGCCCTTGCCCTCGGAGCCGGCGAAATAACGGCTGTGGGCTCGCATGCGATGAGGGCGGCCCGCAACGCCGGCGATTTTATCCGTTTTGTAAAATCGGCCTGCGGAGTGAATATCCGTGTGATATCAGGCGAAGAGGAGGCGGAGACGGCTTTTCTGGCGGCGGCTGAAGCAATCCCCGGATACGCCGGGGAGCGTACGGTTTTGGATGTAGGAGGCGGCAGCAGCGAACTCGTTTGCGGTTCGCCGGAACGTTTGACGCGTTGCTTCAGCATCCCGGTGGGGGCGTTGTCGCTGTACGGGAAGTTTTTCCATGAAATTCCACGCGGAGGGCCTGTCGGGAGCGGGATTTTGGACGAAACGCGCCGGTTCGTGAGAAACGCGGCGGAAAATAGCGGTTTCTCCGAACGGTCCGGGGCAATCCCGTGCGTGGGGGTTGGCGGTACCGTCGTAACGCTTGCCTCCGTATTTTTGGGACTCGGCGCATCCGGAACCGGTCTTACGGACGGTTCGATCCTCACAGTGTTCGAGATAGAGAGGCAGATTGCGCTTTTCGCGTCCATGAACACCGAGGAGAGAAAAAAAATAAGAGGCATGATACCGGAGAGAGCCGATATAGCGCTGCCTGGCGCCTGCGCCGTAATCGCTCTTATGGATTTTTGCGGGGTGAAGGGGCTCACGGTGAGCGGCAAGGGGCTTCGGCACGGTCTGATGTCGAAGATAGCTCAGGCCCGGCGGGGCGATCCCGCCGGGGATCGCCGATAAAATTTCAGGATCGCGGGCATACCGTTCAATATCTTTTGTCCCTTGTTTTATGGGTTAATAATCATGTATAATATGAGCATAGGGAATTAAAGGTCGTCGTGTTTTTTAAATTTCAGGGGTGATTGTGCGATGAGTTTTTCCGGCTGCGAGGCGAATATGGCTCCTGTATACGGCGGAAGGGAACGCGCGCCTGTGATGTTCCGGGCGAGGCGGGGAAGTTCGCTGGTCGAGATGTTGACGGCGGTCGTCATTCTGGTGTTTGTGCTCATGGCTATGGGGTCGATGTTTCTGCTGTCCCAGACCGCCGCGTACTCCAAGGAGGATGCCACGGCGACCGCGATTGCGCTCAGGTTCATGGAGGAACAGGAGGGAAGGCCGTTCGATGAATTCGCGGACGCCGATCTGTTTCCTGATACCGCGAGTTTCAGCAATAAATATAACGCGACCGCCTCTGTTGTAAGCCGCGACAACTTCTCGGCCAGAGTGCGGGTCTCCGTTGAATGGGGGTCCGTTATGAGCGGGGGGCGGAAAAACGTGAGCCTGGAAAGAGTTATCAGCGCGGGAGGACATAGAAATGTCGGGGAACTTTGATAAAACTTGCAGAAAACGGGGATTCTCGCTGATAGTGGTGCTGATTCTCTCGCTGGTCTCTCTCGCCATACTCGGCGTCACCCTCCAGCACGCTATGGGTTCGGGGGGGGCGGGCAGGATATCGTCGTCGTCGTCCGGAAGATACAACCTGCTTCAGAACTCAGTGGAAGAGGGAAGGGCCGAGTTGAAAAGAATAATGAGCACCGACGTAAGCCCGCCCAGGTTCCAGAAGTTTAACGATGAGGGCTTCAAAATATCCGCGGCGGACGATCTTCTGATAGACGTCGACCCGTCGGGCCTCGGGACAGGCGTGATATCGCGAGAGAACGTCTCCCCGGCGGAACTCGCGGGGATGGGAATAATTGGAAAGAACGGCGCCATCGAGGTGAAGATATATGATATGCAGTACAACGGAGACTCGATCAGCGAGTCGATCACCGACGCGGAGCGCAAAAAGCTGCCTCCGTCCATAGTGATAGCGGTAAGCCCGTGGAAAGTGATCGGCAACATCAAGGATGTCGTGGAAGACGACTCCAACAAATGGAGAGAGAGCAACACCGGAGTGTACTTGGTGCGGGCCGCTCTCACAGTGGACGGGAGAGAATCGGTTATCGACACGGCCGTATTTCAATCCAACAACGCGCCGGTAGAATAGCGGCGGAGCCTCATACATAATCCCACAATAAATAATTGATTCCTTTGGACTATTGATGTAAGCATGACGGCCTGTTATTATAAGACTTGGCATGATACGTTGTGCCCATTTGAAAAAGTACCGTTGTAACGATAAAGGAGGAATCCGTGATGAACGAAAAAAAGACGGGGATCGGCGCCCGCTTGTGCGTCCTTTGCGTGACGGCGGCGTTCGCCGCCTCGATGGCGTTCGCGGCCTCGCCGGCGGGGAAGGCCGGCGCGGGCGGAGCGGTTTCCCTGATGATGCGCGTGCCGATCAGTCCGGATATAAGCCCGGACGTAAGAGAAAATTAGGATGGGGGCATGGTTTTGAAAATATCGAAGAAAACCCGGATGGCGTGCGCGGCGGCGCTGGCGCTGGCGGCGCTGCTGCCGTTCGCGGCCGAAAGGGCCGCCGCGCTGCTCAACCTGGCGCCGCCCATCTATACGCAGACGAAGGCCGGGGTCGCCCTCGACGAGGACGACTCCATCAAGAAGGGGGCGGAAAAGGCCAACGTGCTCTTTCTGCTAGACACCGGTTCGACGATGACGTTCTCGCCGAATGGTCTCTTGCCGGAGGTGCCGAACCAATTTACCGGCGTTGTCGGCAATGCCACGCCCGCGCAGGCGGCTATCATGCTCGAAGAAGCCACCTATGGACACGGTGGGCTGCCCGCGGCGGGCGACGGAGCGGATCGTTATGGCCGCGACATTGATGAGGATAACAACATGAAGACCGGCGACACGAATTTGGACAATCACGCCAACAACTACTATTCGCCGTTCGACTACGCCGGAAACAAGGTGGCCGCGCAATACGGTTTAGCCGATAGCGCGCCGTTGCCGTACGCGCTCGTGTTCAAGGACCATCTCACAGATTGGTGGCAGAACGGTCCTCCTCAGGGCGCCACGATCGCCTCGAACGATCTGGCGCCCAACGACAGCCGCATGTACAAGATGAAGCTCGTCTTGTGGCGGATTCTCTCTGAGACGGTGCTTCTGGAAAACCTCCGTTTCGGAATGGCAACCACATATCAGGACGCAAATGATGGCCTTTTTAGAGCTGATTTTTACAAGGTCTCCCCCTATGGCGCCGGTGCTTATGATACAGCATTAAGGGACGCTAATAATGTAGAAGTTACTTGGGGAAATGTGAATTTTCAGCACGGTACCGGTCCGGATTGGTCGACTGGTATTCCGGGCTCGGGTGGTTACGTCGACTCAGTTACCTGTAGATGGGGAGTTAACAGGGATTGGTATTTGTATCAGAAAAATACGAAACATTGGAAGCTGGTGAATAGGGCGTATCTCAGAGTTCCGATACGGGAATACTCCGAAGAACACACTAATCAATTTAGGCTGTGGATCGACGGGTTCGAGGATGTCAGGACAAACGATGCGAACGCGCTGTATTATTTCAATAATCCGGAACTTTTTGGCGACGGGAAAACGTTCCTCAGCACCGCAATTTATTCAGGGCATGATAGCCTGACTCGCGCAGCCCTTCTCGCCCAGCAGGATCAAAATAATGCGTCGGGAATAGCATTTTCACACGTGGACCAAAATACGGATCTGTCCGTTGAGGGAAACGGGCAATTTCTTAATTTCAAAAAAGGCTCTGGCGAAGCGGTGGGAAGCGTCCTCGACT
>JAISYN010000041.1 GCA_031269915.1 Synergistaceae bacterium | reverse complement strand
GTGATCCACGGTAACGGCTATCTTCTCGCCCCTGTCCACCGTCTCCAGCAGACGCCCCAGTCCGAGCGCGACGGAATAGAGCGGGGATTCAGCCATGTGAACCGGCACGTTTATCGCGTCGGAGAAGCGGGGGCCGAGGCCGCGCAGCTGAGAAGTGCCTCCGGTGAGGACGAATCCGTGATCCACTATATCCTTGACGAGTTCCGGGGGCGTCTGTTCGACAGCGTACCGCAGCATTTCCTCGATTCGGACTATTATGGGCTCTATGGAATCGCGCACCTCGCCCGACGTGACGTTGACCACTTTCGGCAGCCCGTCCATCAGGTCGCGCCCCTTGACCTCTATCTCAATCTCCTCTTCGAGCGGGATGACCGAACCTACCGCGCATTTGACCTCCTCCGCGGTGCTCTCGCCGATGGAAAGTGTGTAATTCTGCCGCATCAGGGATATTATAGCGGCGTCGATGTCGTCGCCAGCCGCGCGCAGCGAATTGCTCAGCACCACCCCGCCCAGCGAAAGCACGGCCACTTCACTTGTACCGCCGCCGATATCGACCACCATATTACCACGCGGCTCGTTTATGGGAAGCCCCGTGCCGAGGGCCGCAGCGAGCGGTTCCTCCACTACGAACGCTTCCCTAGCGCCGGCTCCCAGCGTCGCGTCGACGACCGCGCGCTTTTCCACCTCGGTGACGCCGGCCGGAACGCATATAGCGACGCGAGGATGGGCCATCATCCTGCGCCCCTGGTTTGCTTCGCTCATATAGTGGCCGACCATCTGTTCGGTCATGTCGAAATCCGCTATCACTCCGTGCTGCATAGGGCGTATGGTCTCGATACCTATCGGGGTTTTGCCTATCATTTTTTTCGCGAGATTGCCGAAGGCAATTACGTCCTTCTTCCCCTTGAACCCCATTTTGCGAATAGCCAGCACGGACGGTTCGTCTATCACGATACCTCTTCCTTTGGCATAGACGACCGTGTTGGCGCTGCCCAGATCTATCCCGATATCCCGGCTGAAAATGCCGGACAAAAATTTAAACAATTGTGAACACTCCTTCCGGTTGACGACGAGCCAGCCGCTTTTACACACACGCACAACAAATATGACGTCAAGAGCATACGTCCTCTCACCAAGTTATAGTACCACAATTTCACTCATCGGATATAACGCCGGCTATTTTCCTATACAAAACGCCGAAAAAATCTCGTCGAGCAGAGCTTCGGACGCGTCTGTCCCGAGCAGAGAGGACAGAAATTCGGCGGCCTCCAGCAACAGGGAGCCGGCGACATCCATGCACCGCGACGTTCCAAGAATCCTTGCCGCGTCGTCCATGAGCTTCGCGGCTTCCTCCAGCGCGTTTACCATCCGCCCGGTCGCCATCATTCCGTCGGACGGGGACGCGAGTCCCAACACCGCTTCGAAGACGGCGTTCTTCAAATCGTTTACGCCGGCTCCTGTGATCGCTGAGACGCCGAGACGAGCGGTAAAATTCCCCAGAGCCTCCAATTCGTCGTCCGCAAGGACGGAGCGGAGATCACTCTTATTTGCGGCAAGAATGGCGGGTTTTTCGAGCGCGGCCTCGGAGGCCGCGAAATCCTCGCCGGTCAGCGGAGACGAGACGTCCACGACGAGCAGGCATAAATCGGCGCCTTTTATCGCGTTTAGCGAACGCTCGACGCCGATACTCTCTATGACGCCGGCGCCGGATGCCGGCGTGGATTCCCTCAGTCCCGCCGTGTCCACCAGCGTCACGGCAAGCCCTCTGTGAATCAAAACAGCGTCCAGCGTGTCGCGAGTCGTACCGGGAATATTCGTCACTATGGCGCGGTCGGATTCGAGCATGGCGTTCAGCAGCGACGACTTTCCGGCGTTGGGCCTGCCGACGATAGCGACGCGGACGCCATTTCGGAGCGTCATTCCAACACGGCACCGCTCCAACAACGCCAGCGTCTTCTCCTTCGTTTCATACGCAACGGTCTTGAAGCCGGCATACTCCGCGCCGTCCACATCGTCGGGAAAGTCTATCCGGGCTTCTATTTCGGCCAGCAGTGAAGTAAGCCTGCCGGACAACTTCCTCACACACGCGGATAACTCGCCCTGCAACGCGCGGCTGGACGAGGCCAGTTCAGCGTCGCTCCGCGCTCGTATGACGCCGAGCACGGCTTCGGCCTGAGCCAGATCTATCCGGCCCGACAGGAACGCCCTTTTTGTGAACTCGCCAGGCAGAGCGGGCCTTGCGCCGCCTTTCATAAAAAGCCCCAGGCAACGGCGCGCGGCGCCCATACCGCCATGACAATGAACTTCGACGGACTCCTCTCCGGTGTAACTGCTTCCTCGCTCAAAACGCACGGCGAGAACCTGATCCACGACATCGGCGCCGTCGGATATATTGCCCAAAATCATGCGGCGAGGCGTTTCGAGGGACAACGGGCGCGCTCCCCGGAAAAAATTGTCAGCGAGCGCCGCCGATCCCTCGCCAGAAAGCCTTATGATCGCGATGGCCGCCTCACCCCACGCGGTCGCGACCGCGGCTATTACGCCGCCGTCAAAAGGCATCCGCCAAGCCGGCGGAGTCGATAAAATTCACTCCAAGCGCATCGAGCCTTTCCTCCGAAGCTTTCCTGTCGAAGCCGGTCACAGGCGACGAGCAGTCGGAGAGGATGAAAACTTCCTGTCCGTCGGGAATACCTCCGCAGCGCTTTATGTAAGACGTCGCCGACGCCTCCACGCAGTGGCTCAGCGCTTCGCCGGCGAAAGTCGCCGCGGAAGCTCCCGCCAGTCTGGAATATAACTCCCTGTTGAACGCCGTGTCCGGCCACGAGTCGTCAAGTCCCTCAAAAATCGAAAATTGCTCCGTATATGGGTTTTCTCCCTTGAATATATATCTGACCGGTCCTCCGGAAACGTCGCGCCATACGGCTAAAGCATCCTGAAGCGTGTCCGCGATGTTGTGCCCCCACGTCGAAACGACGCAGTGTTCCGGCCATATAATGAGAGACGGGATATTTTTTCTGGCCATCACACTGAACATCTTTTCCGCGTAACGCCCGAACCTGTCGGATGAGGCGCGCCATTTGCCCCGGTTGTAATCGTCCTCAGTGACGGCGGTGAAGGGGGTTGGATTGGTTCCGTGCGAATCCTGCCAGAATTGCGGATGGAATATCGCCATCACGTCGTGCGAATCCAACGACACGAATATGTCCGAATATCTCTGCCCGTCCTCCCTAACATGCCGCGCCAGGCGCTCTATGTCTTCCTCCGCTCCTTCGACGTACAGAGAACCTTTGCGGTCACAAAAGTCGTTCTGCGGATCTATTACCACAAGCGCGTGAGACTTCTTTATCCCCATCGCCCGCCATTCCTCCTGTCAGGCAATTTATCGCCCAGCTATTATAAACCTCATTCGCGCAAAGCTCATCAATATTATTTAAGGAAGAGGAGGCTCAGAGGGATAAGCATCAGAATTGAAAGTTGAATTCGTATTCATCACCATATGCTTTCGTTTTTTCACGCAGCACAAGGGACATCTCTTCGTAGAAAACGTTCGTTACGCCGCTTACGTATTCGCGATCCGAGAAACCGGCCACAAGCGGCATGCAGAAGCGCGGATCGTCGATTGGGATGTAAATCGGCTTTTCTTTCATCCTGTAATCGAGGAATACCGAGCGTTGGACCAATGTTATCCCGACGCCGCCTAATACCATGAACTGAGCTGTGTCCGCGCTATAGCTTTCCAGCAGGACGCGCGGTTCGAAACCTAAGAGAGCAAAGAGCCGTTTTATAAGCCGTCCCATTTTCATGTTCGCCGGCGGCAAAATGAAATGCTCGTTTCGGAGAGATTCTATCAATTCAAGAACTCTCTCGAATGAAAATTCAGAAACACCGCAGGGTAGTGAAAAAGTTGGCGGCAAAACCAAGCAAAGACAATCGTCGATCAGCAAACGATAAGATATCTCAGAATGAACAAATGGAAGATTTGAAACAAAAATATCGACATCCCCTTCAATCGCCATTTCCTCAAGATCGTCCGTGGACAGGCTTTCCTTGATTTTCAGTTCAATATCGGGATATTTTTGCTTGAAAGCAGAGATGACGCTTGGTACCAGGTGGCCTCCCCGTTGCGTTGTGACGCCGAACGTGAGCCTTCCTCTCCTAATATTTGAAATTTCGTTTAGTTTCTGGCGAAGTTCCATCTGTTGCGCAAGCATTCCTCGCGCACAGCGGATATACTCCTCGCCCGCGAGCGTCGGACTTACGCCCTTCGAGCCTCTGTAAAAAAGCTCGCAGCCGAGTTCGCGCTCTGTTTTGCGGAGGTACTGGCTGAGAGACGGCTGGGATATACGCAGAAGCTCCGCCGTTTTGGATATGTTACCCGTTTTTGCGAGCAGCAAAAGATATCTTATTTCTCTGAAATCCATTCTTTATATTTTACGAACCTCCCTTTCGCGGATTTTGTTTAGATATAACTATTATATTATGGCATATATAAATATTAAAGTATTAGACAAATAGCTCTCCGGGCGATATTCTCTTGTTAACGATCAATCATTGCTTAATTTTAAATAATATTTCCCTTTGTAGTGATTTAACATAACACAAGCGGTATTAGTCGCAGTTAAATACGCTAAACACTTAAGACAAAAGACACTGCGTGTGTTAAGTAAAATTGCTGCAGACGTCATTTAAAGCTGAGTTCCTTAAAAGATGGCATATAGTCATGTATTCAAAGATTAACACAACTTGAAGGGGAGGAAAAGCTTGATGAAATTGTTGCATAACGCGACACTTTTGGATTGTACGGGACATGAACCAAGAGATGCGGCGTGGGTGCTCGTTGAAGATG
>JAISYN010000173.1 GCA_031269915.1 Synergistaceae bacterium | reverse complement strand
TCATCTGCGACGAACGCCCCGGCCGAAGCTGGGACGAGAAGATATACGAGAGGCGGGAAACCTCATCGGGCAAAACCATTCTGGTCTGGGGCATGTGAGAGGGTTTGCGTTTCGTAAGCGATTACTGTGCGTAACTTGCTGAGGCTTTGATAAATTCCGGTATATTATGGACGAAGATTGGGTTTATCTTCATCCGCGATTCCCTCTGTCAGAAAGTTCCGATAGTTTTCTCTGTTGACGATCACGGTCTTCGCGGCTTCGGGGTACGTTTCCTGGAAAAACGTGGGTTTGCCGGCGTCGCGCCGCCATTTGAACTCGTATGGGTAAAGCCTGCCGCCGTATTCCTCCACCCAGTCGATCTCCTGATTATTGTGGAGCCGCCAATAAAAATTGTTGGCGAAGAAACCGTTGTTTTTCTGCATCTTGAGCCTCTCGACGATCATCATGTTCTCCCACAAGCCGCCGATATCGTCGCGGTATTCGATTGGGTTCAGATTGTTGATCAGCATATTGCGCAGCCCGTTGTCGTAAAAGTAGATTTTACGCAGCTTCTTTATCTCGTCGCGGCGGTTTTTCGTGAATGGCGTTATCCGAAAAACTATAAAACTCTTCTCCAGATAACCGATGTAAGTCGCGATAGTTTTTTTGTCCACTCCGATGCCCGACGCTAGTTCATTATAAGAAATCTCCCCGCCGATTTGAAACGCGAGCGCGCGGAGCAGCCGGTCGAGGAGTTCGGACGATTTGACGCTCTCGTATATGAGCACGTCTTTATAAAGGTAACTGGAAGCAAGCTCCCTGAGTATGTGTCTTTTATCCTCCGCGTTTTCGGCGGAGGCGACTTCCGGGTAGAGGCCGTAAATCAGGTCCTGGGCCAATTTGGAATGCGGGATTTTGATCTGGTATTTCTCGGCGAGCGAGAGAGGATATAAGAAATATTCGCGCTTTCGGCCAGTGAGAGGCTCGTTGATTTTATTAGCTAATTCGAAGGACGACGACCCCGTGGCGATTATCTGCGATTCCGGGAAGGAATCGGCCATGATTTTGAGAGAGCGGCCAATGTCCGGCGTCAGTTGCGCCTCGTCGAGGACCAGGATTTTCTGCGAGAAATCAAAAAAAGCGCGCATCGTTTCCGCGTCCTGGCTCAAGAGGGCCTGCCGGACGTTCAGTTGGTCGCAACTGTAATAACCGCCCATGCTATGATATTTCGACAGCAATTGCCGGCTCATAGTCGTCTTTCCCACTTGCCTCGGGCCGTAAAGGACTATCATTTTCCCCTTGAACAACTGCGTTTCTATGCTTTTCATGATGGTTCTGGTCCATTTTTTATCCGCCGTCATGACGAAATCTTAAGCTATATTCCCCTAAATTGCAAGAATTTGGGGAATAGCATTCCCCAAATTTACCCAAAAACAGGGAATACTAGCGGCGTCCGCCTTTGCCAATGCGCTCTTTGTAATACGAAGCGACGTCAGGTATAATAGAGGCGCTGAAACGTTACGGCATCGAAGGGGGCGGCGGCATGACGGCGGAGTTTGGATTCGAGTATAATTCGGAAGTGATCGCGCGTTTTTTATCGTCGGAAGAGGTCCGGGAAATCCGCCGGTGAAGGACAGACCGCGCGTCGCAGGCATAATACAGGCCCGGATGTCGTCGTCCCGTCTTCCCGGGAAAGTTTTGAGGGAGATAATGGGCCGGCCCATGCTCTCCTACGAACTGGAGCGCATAGAGGCCATTCCCGAAATCGACGAATTGATAGTCGCCACTACGACAAACCGCATAGACGACCCCATCGCGGCTCTGTGCGAAAAACTGGGAGTGAAAACCTACAGAGGATCGGAGTCCGACGTGCTGTCGCGTTACCACGAAGCGGCGGAGGCGGCGCGCGCGGACGTGGTGGCGCGTTTCACGGCGGACTGCCCGGTCATAGACCCCTCGTTCGCGTCGTCCGTGATAAAAAAATTTCTCGGACAGTATCCCGGCCTCGATTACCTGGGTATGGATTATGACGCCGTTCCAAGGGGCATGGACACCGAGGTTTTCACGTTTGAAGCCCTGGATGCGGCGCACAGGGAGGGATTTTCAAAAGAGGACAGGGAACATGTGACGTGGCATATTCATACCACCAATCCCGGCAGGTTCAGAACAGCCCGTTTCCCCGCCGGTGAACGGTTGGGCGATTACAGGCTGACGGTGGACACGGAGGAGGATTTTGTCCTGATTCGCGAGATAATGGAACGTCTCTACGCGGGTAATCCTCTCTTTTCGCTGCGGGATATAATAGCGCTGTTGGATTCGGAGCCCGGGCTTCGTTCCATAAACGCGGGCGTCAGGCAGAAGGAATACGTTCGGAGGGAGCTGGCATAGTGGGGGATTACAGGACAAAACAGGAGGAATTCTGGGCGCGGTCGTTCGGCAGCGAGTATATCGGCAGAAACAGCGACGGGGAGATGGTAAGCCGTCTGCTGCCGTTCTGGTCGGACATCATGCGCCGCGCGGGCGGCGTCTCCTCCGTCCTGGAACTGGGCTCCAACATCGGGCTCAACCTCAGGGCGCTGAAGATGCTCTCCCCGGCGATCGAACTCAGCGCGGTCGAGATAAACGAGACATCCGCCGGGATACTGCGGGAGTGGGGCGGGTGCGAGGTATTTCAGAAGTCCATTCTGGACTTCGAGCCTTCCCGGACATGGGAACTCGTCTTTACCAGAGGCGTGCTGATCCATATAAACCCGGACGAACTGCCTGGGGTCTACGACATGATGACAAAGGTATCGTCGCGGTGTATCCTGATCGCGGAATACTACAACCCCGTTCCCGTGGAAGTCCCTTACCGGGGAAACGACGGTTTTCTCTTTAAGCGCGATTTCGCCGGCGAGATAATGGACAGAACGGACAGTTTGCGCCTTGTCGATTATGGATTCGTCTATCACAGGGATCCTATCTTTCCCCAGGATGACATAACGTGGTTTCTGCTGGAGCGTGTGAAATAGCCTCATAAATTATGTGACATATGTTAAAATTAAACAAATACAGCAGAAAAAGGAGGTGGTTATAGTGTCTTCTGTCTTCGACGAATTTGTAAAAATTCAGACCGAAGAAAAAAATGATTCTTCGATAAGCGTTGAAAGCGAAAAACAGGAATGGGATAATTGGATACACGAACTTTATAAAATTGTCACAAATTATTTAAAGGAGTATACAAACGACAAAAGAATTGAAATAACGCTCAGCGATATAGATCTTCATGAAGATCAGTTTGGATTCTACAAAACCAAAGCGCTTTCAATAATAATAGGCAAAAAGGTTGTGGAATTCAGGCCAAAGGGAAGATTCGTTATTGGGGCGTATGGGCGCGTCGATATGGCAGGCCCCGCGGGAACGATCAAAATCGTCTTGGTTGATAAAAATTCGGACAAGCCCTATATTTCTGTTTCGAGTCTGCCGCCCATATCCAAACAGATGGAAAAAGCGTGGAAAATCTCAACTCCCCCGCCGCATATCAAGTATTATGATTTGGACGACAAAGAGATATTCTTTGACGCATTGATGAAAGTAGCCAATGGTTGAAAAAAACCAGAATCATCAAAGTTCTCCTCAATTTGACTATTTATACGATATAGCGCTGTACAATAATGACGCTAAAGAAGCTTTGAAACATTACTTCAAAAGCATACTCAATGGGCGGATACTTACTGAAAATCTGCTGCTTTTGTCGCAAGACGAGATCAAAGAATTACGTGAACGCCGTTTGTATCATCCTATTCACAGAAAATAAGCCGTCCGTCGCTTGAGAGCGATCTCTTTTATGCATGGAAAAAACTGCTTCCAGGCGAAGCGAAATATTTTGGAGATTTGAAAATCGCGTTCAAATACCGTCACTGGTTGGCGCATGGCAGATATTTCAAGCTCATATCGCAAAAACCGGATACTGACGATCTTTTCGTTCT
>JAISYN010000279.1 GCA_031269915.1 Synergistaceae bacterium | reverse complement strand
TAGGAATCGCGGAAGTCACCCTGCCTAATTTCGAGGCCATGACCGAGACGACCTCAGGGGCGGGAATCGCCGGCGAAATCGAGATGCCTGTGCTCGGGCATATCGGCAGCATGACGGTGGAGATCTCGTGGCGGACGATGACGGCAGACGCGACCAAACTGCTGAAACAAGAGGGGCAGTATCTCGACATGAGAGGCTCCATCGAGCAGTACAACGAGCGGACGGGCGATCTGTCGTCATTTCCGATGAAGGTCACGGTCTTCGGAGTTCCGAAAAACCTGAATCTTGGCAACCTGAACGTGGGAACCGGTTCCGACACGTCGACGGAGCTGGAATGCACGTATATCAAAGTCACGCTGGACGGCAGAGAGGTCATCGAATTCGACAGGTTCAACTACATCTACCGCGTGCACGGCAAAGACTATCTCGCGTCGGTGAGGCGCGACCTCGGCAAGACCGGATAAAGGAGGTCCGTTTGATATGTATGTGAAATTCAAAGTTCCCTTTAATTTCGAGGGAGAGGAACACGAGGGGGTAGAACTCGATTTCGACCGGCTGACCGGAGATGATATCGAAAAAGCGGTCGAAATCCTGGCGGCGGAAAAGAGACCGATGGGAAACAGCCTGCCGGAATTCTCAAAGCCTTTCTGCGCTCAGATGGCCGCTATCGCGGCGAAAAAGCCTGTCGAGTTCATAAGGGGCTTGCCGGTGCGCGAATACGTGAAGGTGACGATCGAAGCTCAAAATTTTTTGCTGGATGGGGTTTCCGAAGTGGGGAGCACGCAGCCGACACAATAAGGAAGACGGCGCTCTTCTGCTCGGAGGCATGGACGTACACGCCGGTTTCTTATTGGATGTCGATGACGATACCGCGCCTCGCGCTATGGCAGAACCTGATTTATGAACGGAACAAAAGGCGGGGGAAAACGAAACAAAGAATATAGCGGGGGATTTCGTCAGTCCCCCCTCGGCCGTTTCAGTTCAAAAGGCCATGAAGAGCGCCGGCCAAAGCGGCCCCGCTGACGATTAAAAGGCCGTAGCCGGAGTGGTTTCTGTATACTTGAAGCGCGGAATAAATCACAAACAGGGATGACAACGTCAACGGCAATATGACAAAAAGAAATTTCAGTAAATAGATATCCGTATTACCAATGATTTCGCAAAATCTATTGAAAATCGAACCGCCTGATTTCATGAAGAGCCCCCCTGTCTACGTATCAAGTATAACATTTTCAATGAAAAGAGGCGATGCGCGTGGCCGGAAATTTCGAAATGTCCATCCTGATAGGCGCGGCGCTCGCGGGGTCGTTCAAAGGAACTTTCGATAACGCCGGCAAGCCGATAACCGATTTGCAAAAACGTTTGGACGATTTGTCGCGAATATCGGGGAAAATCAATAATTACCAGAAATTGACGGAGCGCGTAAACGCCAACCAAGCGGCCTTCGTCGCAATGCGAAAGGAGGCGCAGTCTCTCAAGAAAGGCCTGGAAAAAGTTCCCCCGGAGGGTTCGCGGGAGTCGTTCGAGAAACTTTCAAAGCAGGCCGACAAATTGCAGCAGCGCCTCGACAAAGACAAGAGCGCGCTCGAGGCGCTGCGCCCCGAGCTGACCGGGGCAGGAGTCGACCTGCGCGATATGGCCTCGGCGCAGAAAAGCGTCGCCGAGCAATCGGAAAGGCTGATAAACACACAGAGAGAGCTGGCGGAGGTTCAGGGGAAAATTGACAGCGCGAGAGGCAGGCTCGCCGGAGCTAAAGGCAAAATAATAACCTCGGCGGCGCCGCTTCTGGCAATGGTCAGGCTGTCGAAAACCGCGATGGACGCCGAATCGGCAATGGCCAATATCAGAAAAGTCGTGGAATTCGACGCGGGGCGGGAAGTCGAACAATTGAAGGAAATGAAGGAAGGGTATTTTGACCTTTCGAAGCGCATTCCCATGACCGCGGTAGACCTTATGAAAATCGGCGAGTCCGCGGGACAGTTGGGGATACCGAAGGATGAGATTCTGGGATTCACCGAAGACGCCGCGAAAATGGGCGTGGCGTTCGACATAAGCGCGGAACACGCCGGCGCGACGATGGCCTCATGGCGCACCGCCCTCAAACTGAACCAGAAGGGCGTCGTCTCCCTGGCGGACAAGGTAAATCTTCTCGGGAACACTACCGCCGCGAGCGCTCCCAATATATCGGAGGTAATAACGCGGCTCGGTCCTCTCGCGGAGGTGGGGGGCATAACGGACGGCATCCTGGCGGCGTTAGGGGCTTCCGTTGTCGCGACGGGAACGGAGCCGGAAGTCGCCGCCACGGGTTTGAAAAATCTTTTTCTGGCGCTGAACGCGGGCAAGTCCGCGACAAAAGGGCAGGATGCCGCGTTTGCGAAATTGGGGTACAAAGACCCCGCGAAACTCGCGAAAAGGATGCAGGAGGATTCGGAGGCCGTTATGGTGGAGGTCCTCGAAAGAATCGGGAAAAAGCCGCAACATGAACAGATGGCGGTAATAAAAGATCTTTTGGGAAAACAAGCGATCGCCGCCGTCGCGCCGCTCCTGACGAACCTCGAATTTTTAAAGGAAAATCTGAAGAAGGTAAACGATCCGTCGCTGTATGAAGGGAGCATGGAAAAAGAATTTCAGGCGCGGGCCGATACCACGGAAAACAGCGTTCAACTGCTGAAAAACAGCCTGACGGCTTTATCCGAAAAGATAGGCGAGCATCTGCTGCCGGTAATAGAGAAAGCGGCCGAATTTCTGGCGAAGGTGCTGAATACCGTAACAGACCTGGCCGAGGAATTTCCGGGATTGACGGAGGCGGTGACATTGGCCGGCGCGGCGTGGGGAACATGGAAAGTGTTCAATACTACCGTATCTCTTGGGGGAACGGCGGTGGATTTGTTTGTCAATCTCAGGAAGAAGACCGAGCTTCTTAAAAACGCGACCGACGCGCAGGCTAAAAGTCAGGGAGAGCTCAACCTCGTCATGAGCGCCAATCCGGTTTTCCTCGTGATTAAAGTGATCGCAGCCTTGGGAGCGGCATTCTACTACGCCTATACCCATTGCGAATGGTTCCGCAACGAGGTCGATTTGGCGTGGGAGAGGCTGAAAACCGGCGCGGGAGTTTGGAAAGACAAAATAAAAGGGGCCCTGGAATGGGTGAGCGAAAAACTTTACAATATATCCGAAGCGCTCGGCAAAGTATCCGCCGCATGGGACAGCTTCATGCAATCAGTCGGCTTGGGGACCTCGCTTCCGGAGGAGGTCGGGGGGAAAATAGAGGCCGCGGGCGGCGGCACTATAACCAAAACCGAAGCGGGGTATGTCTACCAGGGGATCGGCCGCAACGGCGCCGGGACCAGGACATACGCTCCCGACAGTTTCGCGGAAGGCGGCATATTCACGAAACCGCGATTCGGGCTCTTCGCCGAGGACGGGCCAGAGTCGATAATACCCCATAATCCAAGCGGCGAGCGTATCTGGCAGGCGACGGGCGAAATGGCGGGGTTCTCAACGGCGGGCGGCATATCGTTTTCCCCTTCCATCAGCCTGACGGTCAACGCCGGCGCGGGCGCGGACGGCAACGCGATAGGGCGGCGGATAATCCGGGAGATCGAGGCGGAACTGCCGCGCATGTTGAAACGCTTCAACGAACAGCAAGCGAGGGTGGCGTACTGACATGAGAACGTACACGACCAGACAGGGCGATATGTGGGATTACATCGCGTATCTGCTTTATCCCGCCGTCGGGCGGGAGATGTGCATGGGAGCGCTGCTCGATGCGAACGAGGAACACCGGGAGACGGTTATTTTCTCTGCCGGCGTCACGCTGTCCGCGCCCGATATCGACATTCCCGCCGCGAGCAGCCTGCCGCCCTGGAAGAGGAAAATGGGAAAATGACAGTTGAATTTTTGGTAAGGTTTTCGTATAATAAACGAGGCCCCGGTTATGGGATGCCCGGTCGAGTTGGTGGCTCAACCGGGACCTACACCCCGACTAAAGCCTCCAAGGCCAGTGAATTATAAGTTTCAGAATTAGCCTCAACCAAGGGTGCTTATTTGGTTGAGGTTTTTTCTTACCCTTTTTGTTCATCGGCTCACCCCCTTCCGCTTTCGCTTCTGTGGGGCGTCCTCCCGAGCTCCATGATGCAGCGTCCGGGGCCTCGCGGATATTATAACATCTTGGAACTCAGCAATAGTCGTATAGTTAAGGAGGCGATTGTTTGGCGGAAACCCAAAACCCCAGACGGACACGCATTCAATTGATATACGAGGGGGCGGATATCTCGGAAGATATCGCCCCTTATCTTTTGTCGTTCGATTACACGGACAAATCGAGCGGCGAGGCCGACAGAATTCAGATAACGCTGGAGGACAGGGAGAGACTTTGGCGCGATCCGTGGTTTCCCGACAAAGGAAGCAGGGTTTCGGCGACAATCGTTACGGAAAATTGGGATAAGCAGGACGAGAACTTATCTCTGTACTGCGGCGCTTTCGAGATCGACGAGATAGAGATAAGCGAAGTTCCTATGACGGTCAGCGTCAAGGCGGTATCAGCGCCCCGGAGCGCCAATATAAGGGACGAGGAAAAAAACCGCAATTGGGAGGGTTATAAATTGTCCGGCATCGCCGGAGATATCGCCGGAGACGCCGGGTTATCCCTCGAATATCTCGCATCGAAAGACCCGACGTATGACACGAGAAACCAGGTCAAGCAATCGGATATGGCCTTCCTGATGCGGCTTTGTTCCGACGCGGGGCTTGCGCTCAAGGTGACGGACAGCAAAATCGTCATTTTTGACGAGGAAGAATTCGAATCGCGCGAAGCTGTTTTGACGATAGAACGCGGCGATTCGAGCGTCATGTCGATGAACCTGAGAAGCAAGGCGGCCGGCACGTATAAGTCGGCGACGGTCAGCTACAACGACGCTGAAGCGGACGAGACTTTCGAAGGGAGCGCTTACGACGACACGGTGGAGAACAACGGGCAGACGCTTCAGATAAATCAGCGCGTCAAAAGCAACGCCGAAGCGGAGGAGTTAGCCAAGAACAGACTGCGCGAGGCAAATAGAAACGAGGTCGCGGGTTCGTTCAATCTCATGGGAAATCTGTCGCTCGTCGGAGGCTCCAACGTGAAAATCTCGGGTTACGGAAAGTTCGACGGGGTTTATTTCATCGACTCGGCGCGGCACACGGTAAGCGGAAGCGGATATGTGACGTCAATCGATATCATTGAAGGAACGTCGTCGAAGAGGGGAAAGCGCTATGTGAAAGGGTATTACAGGAACATGCCTTGATAGCGCGCCGTCCTTCCAGCATAAATAAAAAAGCCGAAAGAGGTGAACCATGACAATACCGGCATTCGACGGCGCGATTTTGCGCGACGGGCATGTGAGTTCCTACGACCCTTCGACGCATTCGGCGCGCGTGGTTTTTGACGACCTGGACGGCATGGTTACCCATCCGTTTCCGGTGATACTTCCCAACACGCTGAAAAACAAAGACGAAATTCATCTCGACCCCGGCGAGCACGTCATGTGCCTTTGTATGGGCAATGGGCTGGAAAGCGGCGTCGTTCTCGGCTGCGTATATGACAAGAAAAATCCTCCGGAGGTGGGGAACCGGGATGTTCGAGTGACGACTTACGAGGATGGGACAAGGGTTTCCGTCGACCGAAAAAGCCGCGTGGCAGAGATAAAAGACAGCTTCGGAAGCTATATCAAATTCGCCGGAGGGAATATCTATATCATCGCGGCGGGAAATGTTTATCTGAATGAAGGAGGGTGATCTATATGCCACCAGCGACGCGCCTGGGGGACGTCTGCACGGGACATGGCTGCTGGCCGCCGCGTCCCTCGTCCGGCGCCAGTCCTAACGTATATGTGAACGGAATACCCTGGCATCGTCAGGGCGACGCGTGGGCGCCGCATACGTGTCCCGATATACCTGAAACCCATGCATCCGTGCTGGCAAGCGGCAGTTCCACAGTGTTCGTGAACGGCAAACAGGCCGGACGAATCGGCGACCCCGTCGCCTGCGGCAGTTTCGTCGCGACCGGTTCGCCGAACGTCTTTTGCGGGCCATAAAGCGGGTATCGGGCGATGAAAGTCGGCGCGTTCGGCGATATCGTTTTCGAGGTCTCCGATTCCGTGATAAGGACATTCCGGGACTTCCAAAAGACAGTTCCGGCGCGATGGGCGGTTCATGAGATTCTCGGACACGAGCCGGCAGCCGAATTTATCGGGCCGGGGCAGAACGAAATATCACTCCCCGTCACTCTCAACGCGCTGTTCTTGGATGGGAAAAGTATTGAGGATGAAATAGAAGTCATAGAAAAGATGGCCGCCGAGGGCGCTGTCGGAACGCTGGTCGTCGGAGAGCGGGTGATAGGAAAATTCTATCTCGACAGTATCAGCGAGACGGTGTCCCACTTCGGAGGGCGGGGTGAGTTTACCCACGCGGAGATCACTCTGTCTTTAAAGCATTACGCGGAAAGGGCGTCGTTATGAGTTATATAGTTTCAGCGTCGCAAAAAGCGGGAATGAATTTCGCGCCGCCCGGCGTGGTCGATGAAGTGCTACAGAATGTCAGGACGCTCTTAGCGACCGTCAAGTACAGCGCGCCGTTGGACAGAGAGTTAGGCGTGGACGCGGCGTTTCTGGACCGGCCCG
>JAISYN010000269.1 GCA_031269915.1 Synergistaceae bacterium | reverse complement strand
CCGCCGAAAGTAAAAATACAAGGAAGTTACGGTTATCAGGAAGAGAGGAAAGTGTCGTCCGCGCGGATTTTGAAAGGAGTGCTTTTGGCGTCTCTTATCGTCGCGTTGACATCGATGTTGGCGACACAGCATCTGGCGAAAGCGTTACACTATCATCCCGCATTGGGAACACCGTTGTTTTCGTTTCCGAATCGCAGTCTGTTTTTCAATCCCCTTGCCGTATGGACATGGCTTTATCCATTACTGATAAACGGGGGGATACGCTTAAACACGCTCCTGCCGTCGCTTTCGATACTTTTTGCTGGCTGTGCCATAGCGGTTTTGGTCGTCTTCTTGTCATTGCTCAGAAAATCGGCCGGAGAATCCATCGAGAACGTCCATGGTTCGGCACGATGGGCGAAGCGGCAGGATTTGATCGAGGCAGGGCTTATCCCACGACCAGGCGCGCCGGTATCGGAGATCAGCGTCTACACGGGCGGCTGGTTCGACTCTCAGACTCAACGCCTGCTGTATCTCACACATGCGGGCCCGGAACACATCCTTGCCTTCGCTCCCACGCGATCGGGGAAAGGCGTCGGCCTGGTCGTCCCCTCCCTGCTCCGATGGGCGGACTCCATACTCGTCTATGACATCAAGGGAGAAAATTATCAGTTGACGTCGGGATGGCGTAAAGAGGAGCTCGGCTCAATCGTCATCCGCCTCGACCCCACCGATCCCGATGCCTTCGAGCATGAAACGTCTGGGACCTTCAACCCATTGGACGAACTCCCGCTGGATTATGATTGGGCGTCTCCCGACAAATCTAAGATGAAACAGGTTGGCTCCGGCGAGACCGCCGCGGTACAAAACCTCGTCACGATGATCGTCGACCCGGACGGGAAAGGCCTTGAAGATCACTGGGCGAAAACGGCGCATAGCCTTATCGTCGGCTGTATCACCCACCTGCTTTACGTCGGGAAGCAGACCGGTAAGACGCCATGCCTCGCCGACGTGGCCAACGAATTTACCAAAAAGGGAGTGCCGTGGCGCACGACTATCGGCGGATGGCAAAAATATCCGCATCTCGGCGGGACGGTTTATGGGCCTATCGTTCATCCGGTGGTGGACAACGCCGCGCAGGAGGCGCTGAACCGCGAAGACAAGGAAGCGTCGAGCGTTCTTTCGACGGTTGTGTCATATCTGACTCTTTATCGCGATCCGGTCATTGCCCGCAATACGTCGCATTCTTCATTTCGGATCAAAGATTTGATGAATCACGAGAAGCCCGTCAGTCTGTACCTTGTGGTTAAGCCCGTCGATAAAGACCGGATACGCCCCTTCGTGCGGCTTTTCATCACCCAGATCATACGCCGCCTCGCCGACAGCATGAAATTCGAGAACGGCGAGCAGGTCAAAACTTACAAACACCGCCTCTTATTGATGTTAGATGAGTTCCCGTCTCTCGGTAAGCTCCAGATATTTGAAGAGGCGCTTGCTTTTATCGCGGGATATGGGATGAAAGCCTACCTCATCATTCAAGACATCGCTCAGCTGCACAAAATTTACGGCAAGGACGAAGCGATTACAGGCAACTGTCATGTCAAAGTCGCTTACGCCACTTCCAACCCTGATACGGCAAGGTATCTGTCGGAGTCGTCGGGAATCACGACGATCATCAAGGAAGCGGAGACTCTTTCCGGAGATCGAACAGCGGTGTTCAAAAAAGGTTCGAGCGTGAGTGTGCAGGAAATTTCGCGTCCGCTGATGACTGTAGACGAATGTATGAGATTGAGAGGCCCGGAGAAAAATTCGGCGGGGAGGATTCTCGTCCCGGGCGACATGTTGATTTTCATTGCCGGCTACGCCGCAGTATACGGGAAACAAATGTTGTATTTTCTTGACGGCGAGCTATCACGCAGATCGAAAATCAAAGCGCCGGAACACTCCGACAGACTTACGGAAAAAGTGAACGTGAAAAAAGTAATGCTTTCGGCCGCGAAGGCGCCGAGCGGCCCGACACATCCCGACGAGCCGAGCGCGCGCGAGATAGCGCAATTGACGACAATCATGGCAATCAATACGGAGGATATAGAGGAAGATGTCTAAAATCGAACGTATAAGTGTTTTCTGTGCGATTATGTGTCTTGCCTCCTTTTTTGCGGCATACAAGGCAGGCTACAGGATCAATATCACCCCGTCAGTGCCGATCGGCGTATGGCGGATAGGTGGAGAGCCTCGGAAGGGCGGGTATGTCGCTGTCGCGGCGAGCGAACATGCCGGGTACAGGCTTGCGGTCGAACGACAATACCTGTCGGATACCAGACCTATGTTAAAACTATTTGCCGCGGCGGAAGGGGATGTTGTCAGTTACGACACACAGGGAAAAGCGGTGACGGTGAACGAAAACTATATTTCCATGACGGAAATTTTCGAACGGGACACGGAGGGGCGGCCGCTGCCGAGCGCGGCATTCCCCTTGCGGCTGGAAGCGGGTCAAGGATGGGTGTCCTCCGAGAATATACATGGGTACGATTCCCGTTATTTTGGTCCGGTTTCCCGGGACCTTCTGGAGAGCGCCGTGGCGGGCGGGCTATTTTTTTAGCGCCCCACCCGCGGCGCAAAAAATAATGCTCCAAGTCCAAAATGACTCAAATTT
>JAISYN010000267.1 GCA_031269915.1 Synergistaceae bacterium | reverse complement strand
TCCAACGGATTCAACAGGAACAGAACGAAGGCGTTTTTGAAGAACGCGTCCGCGCAAAACCAATTTATCGCCCGGATGCTCGTTTACGCGAAACTCTACAATGTGGACGGCATAAATATAGATTTCGAAAATGTGGACAACAACGACGCGTCCCGCCTGTCGTCGTTCGTTAAAAAATTTGCCGACGCGGCTCACGGCATCGGTCTCTCCATGTCGATAGACCTGCCCGTGCCGACGGAATGGAGCAAGGCTTATGAGCGCCGAACACTGGGAAACGCTGTGGACTATGTCGCGGTCATGACCTACGACGAACATTGGGGCTCGTCGCCGAGGGCAGGTTCGATCGCGTCCATTCCGTGGGTGAGCGCTGGCATTCAACGCTCCATGTCGGAGATACCGGCAGAGAAACTGCTCATGGGCGTCCCTTTCTATACGAGGGAGTGGTCGGAAACAAGGGGTAAAAATGGGAAAGTATCGGTAAGGGCGAAAACCATGTCGATGGCATCGGTCGATTTACGAATCGAAGAGACCCGAGCCGATCTTCAATGGCTCGGCGACAAGGGACAGAATTTCTTTCAATACGTCTCAGACGACAAGACCAATAAAATCTGGGTCGAGGACGAACGCTCCATAGCTGGCAGGATGTCGCTGGTCAAAAAATTCGGCATAGCTGGAACGGCTTTCTGGCGTAAAGGTTTTGAAAAACCCGAGATATGGACGGTAATAGAACAGTCGCTGCGCGGCGGAAACTAGACCGTAAAAAGATTTCAGGTTTTATTTCGTGAGCGGCCCCCTGCCGGGTTTTTCAACTGTCCGCAAGCGGCGTTTATCTCTCCGCCGCGTGCAGTCCGTATCTCGGATTCAAAACCGGCCGATTTGAGCACGCTTTGGAACCGCAGGACGCTTTCCGGCGAAGAGCGCTCGTAACCGCCGCCGTTTTCATTGCCTGGGATAAGATTCACGTAGGAGTGAAGGCCGTGGAGCAACCGCGCCAGTTCGCGGGCGTTCTCAAGGGAGTCGTTGCGTCCCTTGAAGAGGGCGTATTCTATCGTTATCCTGTCGCCGGTAACGCGCTGATAGCCGCGAAGCGCCGACATCAAATCCCTCAGAGGATATTTAGAGTTGACCGGCACCAGTTCGCTGCGCAGTTCATCAGTGGCTGCGTGGAGCGATACGGCAAGCCCCGCTCCCAAACCGCTCGCGGCGAGCGCCTGGATGCCGGGTATTATTCCGGCCGTGGATATGGTGATATGACGTATGCCAAGCCCGCGCATTTTAGGAGAATTCAGCATCTTTACCGCGCCGAGCGTGGCCTCGGTGTTCAAAAACGGTTCACCCATCCCCATGAACACCGCATTGTTTATCACGCGCCCGGCCGTTCGTTCCATGACGATAAACTGCCCCGCAATCTCTCCGGCGGTCAGATTGCGTTCAAAACCGACCGTGCCGGTGACGCAAAAAGGACAGCCGACCGGACAGCCTGACTGAACGGATACGCATGCCGTCAACCGGGGCCCCATGCGCAGCAGCGCGGTTTCGACAGCCGTACCGCCTGACATTTTGACCAAAAACTTCTTCGTACCGTCGTTCGATTTTACATGTCCGGAAATCTCTGGAAACGAAAAATCCACGGTTTCGGACATTTTTTCGCGCAATTTTTTGCTGAAATCCGTCATAAGGTTTACGTCGAACACCCCGCGTTTCCATAGCCATCCGCATATCTGATCCGCGCGATACGGCGGCTCGCCCAGAATATCGAAATATTCCGTCCAGTCGTCGTAATTTTTTTCGAGGGCAGGTTCCCTTCCGCCGATATTCGACATGAGCTTTTCCTGTTTGTTAAAGACTTTTATAGAGTTGGAAAGCGGCGTTCAAGTCCGCCATGCGCGAACGGACGCGGCGCGCCGTCATAGCGTCTTCCGGGGATGAAAGCACCTCGTCTATCGCGCGGGCTATTTCTTTCATCTCGCCCTCTTTCATTCCGCGCGAGGTTACCGCCGCGGAACCGAGCCGGAGGCCGCTCGTCACAGCCGGTTTTTCGGGATCGAACGGTATGGCGTTCTTGTTTGAAGTTATGCCGGCTTCCTCCAAAACACGTTCCGCCGCTTTGCCGGTTATGCGTCTTGAGCGGAGGTCAAGCAGTACCATATGATTGTCGGTGCCTCCCGAGACCAGCCGAAATCCTCTCTCTCGCAGCGCGAGTCCAAGGGCGGCGGCGTTTTTGATCACCTGCTCCGCGTATATTTTAAATTCAGGCTCTCCGGCCAGTTTGAAACATACCGCCTTGGCCGCAATCGCTTGAAGCAAGGGGCCTCCCTGGATACCGGGAAATACCGTTCTATCCAAAGCCGCGGCATGTTCCTCCGTGCAGAGGACGAAAGCCCCTCTGGGCCCGCGCAGGCTCTTTTGCGTGGTCGAGGTTACAAAATGAGAGTGCGGCGTCGGGTTTTCATGAACTCCTCCGGCGACCAGGCCGGCGATATGCGCCATATCGGTGACAAGTACCGCGCCGGTTTCGTCGGCGATTTTACGGAATCTGGCGAAATCTATTGAGCGCGGATATGCGCTGGCGCCGGCCACTATTACTTTCGGGCGGGACTTTCGGGCGAGAGAAGCCACATCGTCGTAGTCGATGGTTTCGGTCTCCCGGTCGACGCCGTACGATACAATTTTGTACAGCATGCCGGTGAAATTGAGCGGATGTCCATGGGAAAGATGTCCGCCCTGGTCGAGCTTCATCGCGAGCATCGTATCGCCCGGTTTCATAACTGTGAAATAAGCCGCTTGATTAGCCGTGGTTCCGGCGTGAGGTTGAACGTTGGCGTGTTCCGCGCCGAAGAGTTTTTTCGCGCGCTCTATAGCTATTTCCTCTATTTTTTCGACAAATTCGCAGCCGCCGTAGTATTTTTTATGGGGATACCCCTCGGCATATTTGTTGGTGAGGATTGAACCTTGAGCTTCCATTACGGCTCGCGGTACAAAATTCTCCGACGCTATCAGCTCGATATGCGTTCTCTGCCGCTCGCGCTCATCGTCTATGAGTCCGCTTATTTCGTGATCGGCCTGGGCCAGCGGTAATTCCAAAATTTCATTGCAGTACGTCATCAACAACAGTCCCCCGCGATAAAAATTTCAATGCGGAAGCAATTATAACCGCAATAACCACACAATGGCGCACTCAGAACATCTTTTTCTTCCAGAACACCACGGCAACCGATATAGTCAGCGCCAGCGCGACAACCATGGCATAAACGAAACCAATGGCGCTGTCCCGCCACGGAACAGGAACATTCATTCCAAAGAAGCTTGCTATCATAGTGGGTATAGCCATTACTATAGTCACAGATGTGAGGAATTTCATAACTATATTGAGGTTGTTCGATATGACCGAGGCAAACGCGTCCATCATACTGGCCAACACTTCGCCGTGCATTTGCACCATTTCTATCGCCTGATCGAACTCTATACGCACATCCTCCAGAAGTTCCTCGTCGTCCTCGCGCAGTTTAACTATGCCGTGGAGGGCCGGATTGGAGAAAAGTCTCATGAGCCGTTCGATCACGTTTCTGTTGGAACGCAGCGCCACGGTGAAATAAGTCAGCGTCTTCTGCAGATCCAGCAGCAAAAAAAGCTCCTTGTTTTTCATAGAACGTCTCAAATCCCGTTCTATTTCGTCGGTGTGCTTGTTCATGACGCGGATATCTTTCAAAAACACGACGGCGCATTTATACAATATCTGAAGCAAAAAACGAGTGCGCTTTCGCGTATCGAACAAAAAGTGATGAAGCGTGTCAAAATCGTCCAGAACTTCGTTTTCTTCCAGGCAAACCGTCGTAATGGAGTCATGGGAAATTATAATGCCAAGAGGTATCGTGTCATAGCCCAGAGAAAATCCTTCGTCGTACTTTGGAACGTTTGTGATTATCAGAATATGACCTTCCTCCACGTCAATTCGGGAGGGCTCCTCCATATCCAGCGCTGCTTGCAAAAAATCCATCGGCGTTCCAGTGACCTCCGAAACGTCCCGCAGTTCCGCCGCGGTCGGTTTCGCAAGCCTTATCCACGAACCCGGCGGAGCTTTTTCACCGTTCGCCAGCACGACCTCCGCAAGGCCTTCATCGGTTGTAGCGAAGATTTTGCGCAAAGCTTTCACCCCTCTTCTTCATTAGTCAACAGGTAACTATTTTTTAAAATTGAGCCGTCCCGGCGGTAAACGCTCTTACGTTCAGATCGTAAAACTTCGGCGGCACGAGGTCCTTCAAAACTTTGAGCCAGTCCAAATTATCCAGTTTCATACCTTTTACGAGCGCGCCCAAAAGGACTATATTCTGCGCTTTTATGTTGCCCAGCCCAGCCGCGATCTGCCCCGCGTTGAACGAAATGGTGTTCGGAACCCGTGCTTTGAGCTTGCTTATTATCTCCTCCGGATATTTTGCCTCTCCGGTCAGCACAGACAGCGGATGAATCTCGTAGTCGTTCACGACCAACATTCCTCCCGGCTTGAGGTAGGAGAGCCAGCGAGCGGCTTCCACTTTCTCGAACGACACGAGGATATCGGCTTCGCGCGTGTTGATGACCGGGGAATATACCTTCGCTCCGAACTTCACGTGCGTGGTGACGCTGCCGCCGCGCTGCGACATTCCGTGTATCTCTGACATTTTGACGTCGTACCCGGCCCGCATCAGACCGACGGACAGCACCCTGGACGCGAGTATAGTCCCCTGGCCGCCCACTCCGACCAAAAGAATGCTCTTGGTCCCTTTCGTACTGTCAGTCATTGAACTCACCTTCCCGCGAAATCGCGCGTTTAGGACATACCTGGGCGCAGATTGTGCAGCCGTTGCACATGGAGCGCTCTATATCTATATGTCCTTCCCTGAAAGACAGCGCCGGACAGCCCACTCTCATACAGGCCTTGCACTTGATACACAGGTTCCGATCAACCTCGCAATAGACGTTGGCGCGCTTGCGTTGGACGTCTTTTATAAGCGCGCAGGGCTGAGTGGTAATCAACACGAAAATTTCATCACAGTTGTAGGCGTCCCTGACGGCCTTTTCGGTATCTTTGAGATCATAGGGGTCTATTTTACGCACGTTCTCCGGCTTCACTCCGCACGCGACGCAGAGTTCGGCAATATCCACCTGTCTTGTCGGTTCTCCGCCGAGCGTCCTGCCGGTGCCTGGATTTTCCTGATGACCGGTCATGGCTGTTATCCTGTTGTCCACTATGCATAGCGCCATATCGCTTTTATTTACAACCGCATCAATTACTCCGGTTATGCCTGAGTGGAAGAACGTCGAGTCTCCTATC
>JAISYN010000264.1 GCA_031269915.1 Synergistaceae bacterium | reverse complement strand
CTGGACGATGGCGGGGCAGACGTCGCGCGCCGGTTTGCCCACGGCGGCGGGATATGTGGGCACGTGGCGCGCGCCTATGACCTCCATCCCTTCGGAAGCGACGATGCTTTCGAATATCGCGAGCGTCTTTTCGCGCCGAGGCTCGTCGGGCGAGGCAAACATCATGGCGACTCCGTATCCGCCCTCGTCTGGCAGGTCGATCCCCCTTCCCGCGCAGTCGCGCTTCAAAAAGCGATGAGGGATCTGCAGCAGTATTCCCGCTCCGTCCCCGACGTCGGGGTCGGCGGCGACTCCGGCTCTATGTGTGAGATTGATCAGCACCTTCAGCGCGTCCCTCACGAGAGCATGTGATTTTACGCCTTTGATATTCACGAGCATACCTATTCCGCAGGCGTCATGTTCAAATTTCGGATCATATAAACCTTTTTTCGAGTATTTACAATGATTTTGTTCTTCCATTAGCGCTCCTTCTTTCAAACATAATTTTTCTGTTAATTCAAAAAATTCAAAAAATTCATCTCGGGAGTTTAGCATAACACCTGAGTTCAATGCAAGCACTAAAAATAAAAATACTGCGTATAAATCGACCGGATATGAGGCAATGACGGCACTGTCTTGCGCCAATACTTGAGGAAATATTGCATATATCTGATAAAAAATCATCTTAGATATATTATTGATAATGTTATGCGTATATTTTTAAAAAATACTTGACTAAAAATATTTTAGGGGTACAATGCCAAAATTGAACAAAATTCATTTATGGAGGTGAAATTGAAATAATTATACGAATGCGCCGCATTTGAGTTCTTTTATGGAAAAGGAGGATGCAAAATGTTTTCGTCGGTCGACACAATCTGGGTTCTTTTGGGAGCGATACTGGTGTTTTTTATGCAAGCGGGGTTCGCGATGGTTGAGACCGGCTTCACTAGGGCGAAGAACGCCGGCAACATCATCATGAAAAATCTGATGGATTTCTGCATAGGATCGGTCGCGGTTTGGGTTTTAGGTTTCGGGATCATGTTCGGTTCAGACATAAGCGGTATTATCGGCAAGATTGATTTTTTAATCCGAGGCAACTATGATTCTACGTTCCCGACCTACGCTTTCGCGATCTTTCAGACGGTTTTCTGCGCGACCGCCGCGACCATAGTCTCCGGCGCGATGGCAGAGAGGACTAAATTTTCCGCTTATTGCATTTACAGTTTCGTCATAAGCCTGGTTATCTACCCGATTTCCGGTCACTGGATATGGGGTGGCGGATGGCTCTCCGCGAGAGGCTTCCACGACTTCGCGGGCTCCACGGCCGTCCACATGGTCGGCGGCGTGGCTGCTATGGTAGGGGCTTTTCTCCTCGGCCCCAGAATCGGAAAATACGACGCGGAGGGGCATGTGCGGGCGATACCGGGACACAGCCTCACTCTTGGCGCGCTGGGAGTATTCATACTCTGGTTCGCCTGGTTCGGTTTCAACGGCGGTTCGACCGTTTCCGCCACCGGGGACAAAACGCTCGTCTCCATGGGCTCGATAATATTCAACACGAACCTGGCGGCGGCCACGGCGGCCAACGCGGTGATGATCATCACCTGGCTCAGGTACGGCAAGCCCGATGTCTCGATGACCTTGAACGGGGCGCTCGGCGGACTTGTAGCCATTACGGCCGGATGTGACGCCGTGAGCCCGGCGGGGGCTTTCCTCATCGGTCTCATAACGGCGCCGGTTCTGGTATTCGGCATCGAATTCATAGATCAGAAGCTGAAGATCGACGATCCTGTCGGCGCGATCGGGGTGCATGGCGTTTGCGGGGCTCTCGGAACTATATTGACCGGCCTCTTCGCGCTGGACGGCGGCCTGTTCTACGGCGGCGGCAGTTCAATGGTCGCGGTACAGCTCGTCGGGGTAGCGGCGGTGGCGGCATGGACATCCGTGACAATGGCGATAGTCTTTTCCGTCATAAAAGCCTTCGTAGGATTGCGCGTGAGCCGCGACGAAGAGGTGGAGGGCCTCGACATACGCGAGCACGCTCTGGCGAGCAGCTACGCCGACTTCATGCCCGTCATCCTTGCATCGGCAGGGGCGACCGCAGTCGAACCGGCCCTTTCCGCAGCTCCCGGCATCGATACCGTTTCCCTTGCCGAGGCCAAGAAAATGCTTGGCGAGCATCCCAAGATGACAAAGGTGGAAATATACGCGAACCCCAAGAAGGTCGACGTGCTGAAAGAAGCCCTGAACGATATCGGCATTACGGGGCTCACCGTGACGGCTGTGACCGGATGCGGTGCGCAGAAGGGGAAGAAAGAGATATACCGCGGAGCCGAAATGAAGATGACCCTGCTGCCCAAGGTGCGGGTGGAAACGGTTGTGTGCAAGGTTCCTGTGAGCAAAGTCGTGGAGGCCGCGAAATCCGTTCTTTACACCGGATCGGCGGGCGACGGCAAGATATTCGTCTACGACGTGGAAAACGTAATCCGCGTAAGCACGGGCGAGGAGGGTTTCGACGCGCTGCAGTACGATTACGACAAAGAGCGGGAGGAAGGCATTGAAGCCTTGAAATTCGACTACGAAAGACAAGTTAACGAGGCCAGCTAGTTTTTTCGCCGGCATCGATAACCATACCCTCCAGCGGCGGGGAGACCGCTTGTTTCACGGCTCCCCGCTTTAGTGTCATTGACCCCCGGCAATGTCGGAGGCTTAATTTTATGAACCGTTAAAGCGGCTATTCAAACAATTTACGTTGCTCGAACGATCTGTCTTCTGTTTCAGGGGTGTTGTTTGAGCAGTTTTCGCGCTGGGCGCGCGGATTATATAGGTAATGCCTAT
>JAISYN010000239.1 GCA_031269915.1 Synergistaceae bacterium | reverse complement strand
ACGGCCACTCCATATCCTTTTCAACGCACCCTTACATGAGGGCGACACAGAAACACAGACTTTTGGCTGTCGGGCCAATAATCCCGAAATCTGCGCGAATCACTCTCTTGTCGGAATTTGCGCGTTTACATCGGAAGACTCTATTTGCAGGAAGCCCTCACGAGCATGGAGTAAGCAATACAGGATGTTAGCCGCTGAGATTTCAACAAATGAAACTCATTGATATCTGTGAGTTTATAGTGGACTGCCCTCATTCGACGGCAGTGGATGCCGGTGTTGGCTATCCGCTTATCAGAACACCCAACATCGGAAAAGGGAGATTTTTGCTTGATGGCGTCCACAGGGTTGGAGAAACGGCATATAATGCAAGAAACGCTCGCGCTGTCCCCCAAGATCACGATCTGATTTTAGCCAGGGAAGCGCCTGCTGGTAATATCGCAATCATAAAAAATGGCTTGAAAGTCTGCTTGGGGCAACGAACAGTTCTGATAAGACCGAATAAAGATAAAGTCGTTCCAGATTTTCTTCTTTATTATTTATTAGCGCCGCAACAACAGCACAATTTACTGCGAGCGGCGAATGGAGCGACTGTTTCTCATGTGAATATGCCGATTATCAGGAATTTGGATATCACATTACCTGATATTACGGAGCAAGATAAAATCGCCTCCATCCTCTCCGCCTACGACGACCTTATTGAGAACAACCGCCGCCGCATCAGGCTGCTGGAGGAATCCGCGCGGCATCTCTATGAGGAATGGTTCGCGCGCTTCCGCTTTCCGGGGCATGAGCGAGTGAGGATTGTGGACGGCGTGCCGGAGGGGTGGGAGAGGAAAAAGCTTGGTGCATTATGCTCTGAAATAAAGGACCGCATTCTTCCACAGCAAATAACCAATAAAATTCCCTATATCGGACTTGAGCATATACCAAGACGTTCAATTACGCTCAATACATGGGGGAAAGCAGAAGATGTTTCAAGTACAAAACATATATTCAAAAAAAATGATATTCTTTTTGGAAAGATACGTCCGTACTTTCATAAGGTAGGTGTAGCATTTATTGATGGGCTAACTTCAGCAGACACCATAGTACTTCGTCCAAAAACCGTAGAATTGTTGCCTCTTGTCCTACTCGCATCTTCAAGTGACAAATTTGTGGCATCGACTTCAAAGTCTGTCAAGGAAGGCAGCAAAATGCCGCGTGCCGATTGGAATGTCATGCAAACACACCCTGTCTTCATCCCTCTAAAATCTGTAACAATTCAATTTAATGAGTTTATTTTTTCAGTACTCAACCAACTTGGAATGCTTTCTTTTGCCATTCAAAAGTTACAAATATCCCGCGACCTGCTTCTGCCGAAATTGATGAGCGGGGAGGTTGCGGCATGATGAAATATACAGCAAGAGGGAGGATACGCTATGGCAACTGCCGAACAAGTTAAATCCCTCATTCGTTCCCATTTCAGCAATCAGCCTCAGCAGTTTTTCACGGTTGCGCTCCAGGTGGCCGCGCATGAAGCGCAACAAGGACACCAAAGTCTTGCCCATGAGATACGGGCGCTTGTTGATAATGCCAAAAGCCGGGCAATGCACGAAATACCCTTAACGCCGGAACTGGATCATCTGGTTTTGACATCTATGCCCAAAGAACGCCTTGGCGCATTGGTGCAGTCCGACGAAATGCGCGGACGCATTGAGCGCGTTCTGCGTGAATACCGACAGAAGGCCAAGCTCGAAAAACATGGCCTCACTCACAGGCGTAAAATGCTCCTCGCAGGCCCACCCGGAACGGGGAAGACTCTGACCGCCGCTGTCCTAGCCGGAGAACTTGGGCTACCGCTCTTCACGATTCTGATGGACAAAATCGTTACCAAATTCATGGGGGAAACAAGCGCCAAACTCCGGCAGATATTTGATGTTGTTCAGGAACGCCGTGGCGTGTATCTGTTTGACGAGTTCGACGCCATCGGTGGCGAACGCAGCCGGAATAACGACGTTGGCGAAATGCGCCGAGTTCTCAATTCGTTTCTCCAATTTATTGAGCGAGATACTTCTGACAGCCTGATTGTGGCGGCGACCAACAACCCCCATATTTTGGATCATGCGCTCTTCCGACGTTTCGACGATGTGTTGCATTATCATTTGCCTGAACCGACCGAAATTAAACGGTTGATTGAGAACCGTCTGGGCTCCTTCCGCCAGAAGAAGCTGTGCCTTGAATCCGCAATCAAAATAGCCGTGTCGCTCAGCCATGCGGAAATTGCTCAGGCTTGTGATGACGCAATCAAGGAATCGATTCTTGCCGACCGCGAAACCGTGACCGCGACATTGCTCAAACAAATGCTCCAAGAACGACGTTCAGCTTACAAAGCGTCAATGAGGGGGTAGATCCGTATGCCAGTGTACCCACATATATTTCTGCGCGAAACGCAGGAAAATATGAACTTCACGTCTCCCAGGCAAGGTGGCGCGCCACTGGCCTCTCCACCACGCGACCGTCAAGAACATAGCGCAAGATTGCGGCAGCGCTGGGAGAATATTTGGGCTGAGGCAAGGGAACGAAGGGCATCAGCAGCGGCTGTTGCAATGCCCGTGAAAGATGGTATTTATGTTGAATTTGAAGGACAAGCCGGGTATGAATTGACAACAAAGAGTCTTGAAGACCGAACGGCAGGCATACGCCTTCTCAGTGTCTATACTGTCGCATCTCGAAGTGAGTCTGCGCAAGAGATTATGCGGGCGACTGTCTTTATTCCATCGGGAGAGCAGAATCGTTTTTTAAGAAAAATCAACGAATACGCTCAGGCAGAGACTCGTGATGGAAATCCCAGACACGCAACATTAGTGCAAAGTGTGGAGGATTTCCGAGTTGCGGTTTTGGAGTCTTTCTGGCGTGACGATGTAAATTTGATGCCGCGAGGAACAACACCTGTCTGGTGTGAAATTTGGCTTCAGGGAACAGGCGACGACTTGGAGCGGCGTTTTAGGGAAACAGCCGCAACGTTAGCCATTGAAATTCAGGCACGGTCATTACGTTTTCCTGAAAGAACGGTGCTTCTCGGAAGAGCCACCTGTGAACAGCTTGGCAACCTGATGGAGGCCAGTCCGGACATTGCCGAATTCAGGCGCGCCAAAGAAACCGCCCGTTTTTTCCTTGAATTGGAAAACAGAGAACAGACGGAATGGGTAACCGCTCTTCAGTCCAGTTTGAGGATAAATCCAGAAACCAATGTGTCCGTGTGCATCCTTGATACAGGGGCCAACAACGGGCACGCTTTGCTTCAACCTGTTCTTGCCGATGAAGATCGTCACGCTGTGGATCCAAGTTGGGGAGTCAATGACCACAATGGACACGGAACTTTGATGTGCGGGGTCGTTGCCTATGGCGACCTGACAGAATCCTTGCAACATGTTCGCCCGATACAAGTCAATCATTGTCTGGAGTCGGCAAAAATTCTCCCTCCGAGTGGCTCAAATGATCCTGACCTCTACGGAGATATCACCATTCAGGGGATGAGCCGTGCCGAGATTCAAGCCCCTGACCGTTATCATATTGGCTGCATGGCTGTGACTTCGGAAGATGGCCGCGATCGCGGGCGACCGTCATCGTGGTCTGCGGCCATCGATAAATTCACCTCTGGTTATGACGA
Source organism: Synergistaceae bacterium (assembly GCA_031269915.1). Classification (GTDB taxonomy): domain Bacteria; phylum Synergistota; class Synergistia; order Synergistales; family Synergistaceae; genus JAIRKI01. The sequence goes on along the minus strand of JAISYN010000239.1, from coordinate 555 downwards.
CGATAAACAGAGGCTTTTTGTTGTGTCGGCGGGCAATGTACCAGAGAATGAATGGGGGGCTTACCCGCACAGTAACTTGTCCTGTTCCGTCCATGACCCTGGGCAGTCCTGGAATGCCCTCACAGTTGGCGCATATACGGAAAAAGTCTTGCTTACCGCCCCTGATTTTCAAGGCCATATCCCTCTGGCACAGCCCAGTGAATTGTCCCCTTTCAGTACCACTTCTCAAGGGTGGGAGGGGAAATGGCCGATTAAGCCTGATATAGTGCTGGAAGGAGGCAATCTAGCCAGAGGGACTGACGGCTTTATCAGTGTATATGATGATCTTTCATTACTTTCGACTGGCTATCAACCGACGCAAAGACAGCTTGACGCATTCAATGCGACAAGCGCGGCGACCGCCCTGGCCGCCAGGATGGCGGCTCAAATACAGGCGCGATACCCTCAAGCTTGGCCGGAGACGATCCGAGGGTTGTTGATCCATTCAGCAGAATGGCCAGATGCGATCAAACGGCAGTTCTTAAATGAGAATGGGAATAGTGAATATTCAAGATC
>JAISYN010000124.1 GCA_031269915.1 Synergistaceae bacterium | reverse complement strand
TGGGCGTCCGCCAGTACGGAGACGAAAATTTCAAGGTAGCGGATATAGCGAGGGACGAAAAATGGTTTTCAGCCGCGCGTGAAGACGCCGCGGAAATCCAAAAAAACGCTGAATAACTGATCCATACCCCGCGTACCGGCGCGGATCGTGGAGTATTGGGCCTGCTTCTGAGGGGTGCAACGGGGTTTAAGTCCATGAGCGCGCGTATTTTTTCGACAGTCAGTTCCGCGCTCTTCGCTATAACGTCCGGCGAAACTCCGTTTGCGAGCGAGTTATGGACAAGTTCGAGCTTGCCGTCGATTTTGCCCTTTTCGACGCCGCGTTGTTCTGTCTCATCCGCCTTATCCCTCAGCATCAACGGTATGTACATGGATTTTCCCTCCCTGCTACGATGTTCCAGGTTCTCGTTTAGTAATTCATCCTCTCGGGCAGATTGCCACAGCCCCGGTCTTGCTGGGCCTCCGCGTGAACTATTACCGGTTCGGTTTCGCCGTTTTTGAGCGGGACCGCCATGACGGAATCGACGAAATGTGGATTAGTGCTCTCCGATGAACCGAGCCTAAATATCTGCTGTCGAAACCTCCGTGAGGGGTGGAAACGAGCCAGTAAAAATCAACGGAAAGGACGATGGGCGTCGGGTATGGGGAAAGGGCTTGATCTTGGAATCGCCGGAGGAGATTATCATGGGGGAGGTGACGCCGTTCACGGACAGCAAGTTATCCCTCAGTTCAACTGTTGATTTTTCAAGGTTCTACACGCTTTTTTCATGCGTGAAAGATGAGTTTATATCATTTAGTCTTTCCAGCCGCCCGCGCGGTTCCGTAAACCGTAGATTTTACGAGCGCCGTAATAAATTTTCAGTAAATTTTTAACGTAACAAATTTTCCGCGATCTCGTTCTTCAAGTTATGAACCGACAAAAAATTTTATTAATATGGGATCGATTTTTTAAAGAATTGACTCTTTAAACAGCGCTCAAAGAAAAATAACCACGGAGATATTTTCGCCCGTACCGCAAAAAGCGTTACAATAAAACAGTTATACATCAGATTACTTCGGGAGGAAATTGATGATGTCAAAACTCGATTTTAAAAGCTCCGATTTCTACAAGGACGGAAAGTTCGACGAAGCGAAGGCCAAGGAGGCCATCGTTGAACTCTGCCGCTATCACGCCTGCCCGATATTTCCGCAGATGCCGGATGGTATCTGGGTCAGTGATTACGGTCTCGGCGATTTTCTGAAAGTCGGGCTGGCTGCGCTCGGATTTGTTAATCACACGGGCAGCGACGAAATGTACATGATGCAAGACCTTTATCTGCTACCCGGGCAGATGTTGCCGGAACACTGGCATGAGGACTACGACAAGAGGATACTCCCACTTAAAAACGAGGGCTGGCTCATTCGCTACGGCAAGAGTTACGTGGTTGGCGAGGGCGAGGACAATATGGAAGAAAGTATAAAGATACCGAATATTCATCACAACGGAACTGTGACGGTGAAACACGGCGTATGGGCTACGCCGGGGATGTTCATTCCGCTCGCGCGCCTCGCAACCAGACACTGGCAGATTGCCGGGTCCGAGGGCGCGATAATGACCGAGGTCGCAAACGCCCATGACAACGCGGCGGTGCGCCACACCGACAGAAAGGCTAACGAGAACTTTTTGGCGGGCATTTAACAATGTCGCGTTCAATAAGCCCGCCGGGACTCTTTATTTCGGCAAAAACCCATTCGCGTAAGGAGTGACCGCCATGGTGAGGAAGTACACAATAGGAATTGATTTCGGGACGTTGTCGGGACGTGCGATCATAGTCGACGCCAAAACCGGGGAGGAATTCGCCGATAGTGAATACGTTTATCCGCACGCGGTTCTGGACGAACGCCTCCCCGATGGCACACCGCTCGGAGTCGACTGGGCACTTCAGCATCCCAAAGACTGGCTTGAAGTTTACTATGAGACGCTTCCAGCCGTGTTCCAGCGGAGCGGCATCTCTCCCGACGATGTCATAGGGGTGGGCGTCGACTTCACGGCATGCACGTTCATGCCTGTGAAGCGTGACGGTACTCCTCTCTGTTTTGTCCCCGGCTTCGAGTCGAACCCCAACGCATGGCCCAAACTGTGGAAGCATCACGCCGCGCAGGACAAGGCCAATATGCTGAACGATTCGGCACATTCTCGTAAAGAGGATTGGATAAACCGTTACGGCGGTAAGATATCGTCCGAGTGGGAGGTACCTAAGGCGTGGGAGGTTCTGTCGCAGTCACCGGAGGCTTACGCCGCGGCCGATTACTTCATGGAGGGCGCGGACTGGATAGTGTGGCAGTTGTGCGGCAAACCGACGCGCAATACATGTACGGCGGGCTACAAGGGCATATGGCATAAGCGCGATGGGTACCCGTCACCGGATTTTTTTGCCTCACTCGACAGTAGGATGAGGAACTATATCGCCGAAAAACTGGATTATACGATCGTACAACTTGGCGCGAGAGCCGGAGGTGTGACGAAGGAAATGGCCGCACGCACCGGTTTGAAAGAGGGAACTGCCGTGGCGGCCGGCAATATGGACGCTCACGTCACCGTTCCGGCTGTGGGCATAGACGGCCCCGGCAAAATGCTCGCGATAATGGGTACGTCCAGCTGTCATATATTCCTGGGAACGGAGGAAAAAGAGGTTCCAGGCACGTGCGGTGTGGTCGAGGACGGTGTGTATCCGGGATACTACGGCTACGAGGGCGGACAAAGCTGCGTCGGGGATCATTTCGCATGGTTCGCGGAAAACTGCATCCCAGCCGGATACATTGAGAAAGCCAAGGCGGAGGGCTTGAAACCTCTTGCGTATATGGACAAGAAAGCCGCGGAACTGAAGCCGGGACAAAGCGGCCTGGTCGCGCTCGATTGGTGGAACGGAAACCGTTCCGTGCTGGTCGATGTGGACCTTACCGGTATGATGGTCGGGATGTCGCTCGCGACGAAGCCGGAAGAGATGTACCGCGCGCTGATAGAGGCTACGGCTTATGGTACGCGCAGGCTAATCGAGCAGTTCAGGAAATACGGCGTTCCTGTGGACGAGTTCTACGCGTCCGGGGGGCTGTCGCAGAAATCTTCGATAATGATGCAGATATACGCCGACGTCATCAGGATGCCCGTCAAAATAGCCGGTTCAAAGCACGGACCGGCGTTGGGAAGCGCGATATTCGCTTCTGTCGCGGCCGGCTCCAAAAACGGCGGATACGACGATATACTCACCGCCGCCCGTGCGATGGGCAAACTGAAGGATGTTGTCTACGAGCCAATCGCGGAAAACGCAGATATGTACGATAAACTGTACGCCGAGTACGTCATACTTCACGATTACTTCGGCCGCGGCGCGAACGACGTGATGAAGCGGCTCAAAAGCATAAAAAAATTGTTCAAATAACGTTGCGCGAGACTTGATACGGTTTTAGCGGGTGGATATATATTTCGGCAATTTCAGGTATATATTCACTCCAGCTTTATTATGTCTTCGCCGTAGGTCGCGGCGATTTTACCGCCCGGAGGAACGATCAAAACCTCATTCCCGTCGAAGATTCCGTTCAGTACCCGAGCGAGAAGACCGGGATCGCCCATAATTTCATCGTAATTCCATTTCAGATATTCCGCGCATTCCTTGGTATAGTTTCTGTAGCTTTCGGAGTCATTTAGACCCGGCCAGTCTATAAAAACGGCTCTGTTATATTTAGTGAACCAGCTCTGCTCCATCTCCATCAGGTACTCCGCGTTGTCCTCGCCATATTTTTCCTCGTACTCACGGTAGACGTTCGTATAGCGTTCTTTACCCGGTTGAAGCGAACACTCTATCCACCCACGCGAATACCAGTACGTCCCGGGGCGTTCCGAAAAAATCCTGCTGTACTCGGCTTTCGAGCCCAATAGGAGCGTTATGCAGTCGTGCGCCCGGGGGACGACGAGAGGGATTTTTTCGTTGACGAGTCCTAAGGTTCCGTTGCTGCACAGTCCGTACGCGAGGACTATATAGTCATAATCCGGACGGAGGCCGAAATGATTATACGGAAAACCGGATTCGGCGATTCTTATCTGTTCCTGCACGGTCTCCCTCAGCCGGTCCGGTTCTTCGTGAAGCCCCTGCGGCAGGTATGTCACATCGACGTAACAATCCGACCTCGCGGCGAGATATCCCGCTTCGCGCCGCAGAACGTCGCACGCTATCACTTTAAGACGCATTTTCAATCCCTCCGAAGCCCCCGCTCCACAGTTCTTACGCAGACCGAAGCCGAAGCGTAACGCTGTTGTTTTTGATTGCGATAAAAAATATGAAGTTCAAGCCCCGCCGAGATCTATTTCGGCGAAGGCCGATTTGGAGACCTCGCGCCGCAACGCGCCTTCCTTCATGAACAGTATCCTGTCGCACATGCCTGTCAGCTCGAAAATATCCGAGCTTATCATTATGACGGCCGCGCGTTTCAGGATCAGGTCGTTCAGGATGTTGTAAAACTCGTACTTCGCCGCGATGTCGAGGCTCTTGGTCGGCTCGTCGAAAATATAAATCCGGGCGCTCGATATAATCCACTTGAGTATCAGCGCTTTCTGGCAAAGCCCGGCGTTGAGCGCTCCGGCCTCGCTGTGAAGATATCTCGAGTCGATGTTCATCTTTTTGAGATAGACGGACAGGCGGCGTTCTTCCGCGTACGGGTTGCAGACAAAGGCAGACGACACCAGCGGTGAGGAAACGAGGTTCGCGTGCAAGTTCATGTTGCCAAAAAGCCCTTTTGCGGATCGTTCGTCAGGGATATAGGCTATTCCGTTGTTGATGGCGTCACTGGGGGATCTGATCACGGCGGATCGGTTCCACAACGTTATGCTGCCCGAATAACCGCCGCCCGCGCCGAATATGGTCTGCGCGAGCGTCGTGCGCCCCGAGCCGACCTCTCCGTAAATTCCGAGTATTTCACTTTCGCGCAGCGAAAAACTCACTTCGCAAAGTTTTCCGGGGACGCGGAGTTCGCTGACGCGCATACAGGTCTTGCCCTTGCGGATATCGAGCTTCGGGAAGGGATCTTTGGCCCGTCCGCCGTAGACGACTTTCATAATATCCTCGACTCTGGTGCGGGACGAATTTTCCAGTCTGAAAATTCTCCCATCGAACAGGACTGAGACTCTGTCCGCGAAATCGAAGATATGTTCGAACCGCTGGAAAGTTATCAGTGCCGCGCCTTCCCCGCGTTTGAAATCGTCAAGGGCTTTCATCACGCTGATTCTTTCGCGTGCCCCGAGCGATTCGAAAGGTTCGTCCATGATGATTATCTTTGGCTTCTGAAACAACGCTCGCGCGATCTCGGTCATACGCTGCTGCGCCAGATTGAGCCGCGATACTATCGCGTCTGGGTCAATGCCGAATCCGAGCGAATTTATCAGCCAGCGCGCTTCGAAGGAAAGTGCCCGGGCGGCTTCCTCGTCGAAAAACATGGTTCCTCCGAGGCGGCTAGCGATGATGTTTTCCGTCACGGTCGCGAAAGGGAACAGATACGGTCCCTCGAATACGAAAGCGATATCGTTTCTCAACAGCGTTCTAGAACGCGCCAAGTCGCATTTTTCGCCGAAAAACACAGCTTCTCCTGAATCCGCTTCCTGCAGTCCGGCGAGTATGCTCACCAATGTCGTCTTGCCGGCGCCGTTCAAGCCGAATAGAATATGAGTCTCGCCTGCTTTCAGCGCGAAACCGAGATCGTTGATGACTTTGACACCCTCGACAGTTTTATTTACATGTTCAAGGGCAAGAACCGGCGCATCCGTCATACGAACCAACCGCCCGTCGTCGGAATTTTGCGACCCAAAGCAAAGAATCAGTCGCTCTCGTCGAGCACGTCGAAAGCCTGATAAAGTTTGATATTGCCGCTCACGCAGTACCGTTGAAACTCGTCCGGCACCTTCCCGCTTGTGACGATTTTCGCGAACTGACTGAGCGGCGCGAGACGGCAGAAAGACGATTTGAAAAACTTGTCGCTGTCGAACATCGCCACGCTTACATCCGACGCCCGAAATATCTGATTCGAAATTTCGGCTTTTTCATAACTTTCAACGGAATAGCCCGACTCCAGATCGACGCCGTCTATTTCGATGAAGGATATATCGACATGCATCCCTTCGAGCGCTTTCACAGCGAGAGGACCGCTCAGGATGTTTTTGTCGTAGCCGACTTCCCCTCCCGTAAGTATGACTTTGCCGCCGGCTTCTCTCACGGGGGATAGCTCGTTCGAGACGTTGATGTCGTTCGTCACGACCGTAAGAGCCTGTTTGCCGCCGAATCTGCGCGCGATATAGACGCTCGCGCCGCCCTGCCCCAATATGACCGAATTTCCGTCGCGCACGAAATGTGCCGCGATCTTCGCTATCTGAGCCCTGGCTTCACCGAGTTCGCCATCCTCTTCGTCAAAGTTCGCGTTCGCTTCCGCGGACTCTTCCTCGTTGAGCATCGCGCCGCCGTATATCTTGGTGAGGAATCCTTCCTTCTCGAGATAGTCAAAATCCCTGCGGACGGTAATTTCAGATACACCCAGCTGTCTCGACAGTGACACAAGACCGACCTGTTTCTGTTTCAACAGCATCTTTTTTATCTTGCTTCTTCTATCGTATGGGAACATTCCGCACCTTTATCCGAAATCTGATTGTATTGTTTTTATTATAAGCCCTGCCCAAAATCAAATCAAGTGCAAACAGAAATTAATCATGATTTGTGAAAACATGTGAAACCACGTGAGTGGTATTTTTAAAAAATGATTAAATTTTGATAATATAATGATTGACAATGAAGACTTTTTGCAGTACCATGAAACTCCCTTGATGTTGCGATAAATTTAAAATATACCCGAGAGGAGACCGGACATGACTCTGCGAGAGAATTTGAACGCGATTTTGCATTACAGGAACTTTGACAGAATGCCGGTGTTGCATTTCGGCTTCTGGCAGGAGACGCTCGAAAAGTGGGCCGACGAGGGACACCTCACTCACGAGGAGATCGCCGGCATTGACGACGGGGCGGACAACGAACAGGCCATAGCGGACAAACTCGGTTTCGATGCGAACTACTTCACGGTAATTCACGACAAAAATTCGAAACCGCTCGGATGGTACGATATGCCCCTTTTTCCCGTCTTCGAAGAGAAAATCGTGGAGAGGTATCCAGACGGCAAATATGCGAAACTCGACATCGACGGCGTCATCGTCTTGTCGAAACCCGGAGCTGTTTCGATACCGCATGAAGTAGGTCACACCCTTGTAGACCGAGCGTCATGGGAAAAATACTACGTCCCTAAGCTCAAATGGACGGAAGAACGGCTTGACACGGAGACCATAGACAAAATCAAGAAAATGGGACCGGACAGAGAACGCTTCTACGGTGTATACTGCGCGAGCCTTTACGGAAAACTCCGTAATTACTGGGGAATTGTGGAACTCTCTTATCTCCAGGCGGACGATCTCGACTTGTACCAGGAATGCGTCGACACCATCGCCGATGTCACGTTCGAATGCGTCAAGCACGTATTAGAAACCGGCGTACAGCTTGATTTCGCGCATTATTGGGAGGATATCTGCTTCAAGGGCGGCCCGCTCGTCAAACCTGACCTCTTCCGAAGCAGCGTCGGCAAACACTACAAACGCATCTCCGAACTGTGTCATTCTCACGGCATCGATATCATCTCGCTGGACTGTGACGGCTACGTCGATAACCTCGTTCCTATCTGGCTCGACAACGGCGTCAACACAATGTTCCCGATAGAGGTTGGCGCGTGGGATTACAGCTTCGGGACGATGCGCGAAAAATTCGGAAAAGACGTACGCGGTGTCGGCAATATGGACAAGCGCGCTTTCTCGAAGGATAAAAAAGCGATCGACTCTGAGATAGACCGGCTGCGCCGACTGGTTGATCTCGGCGGCTTCATCCCCTGCCCGGATCACAGAATCGCCCCGGACGCTGAATGGGACCTGGTGCAGTATTACTGCAAAAGAATGCACGAGGTTTTCTGATAATTCTATGTCCGATATTCTGTTGAGCGTGCGGAACATATCAAAATCGTTTCCCGGCACGCAGGCATTGAAAGACGTATCGATAAACTTCCGGCGCGGGGAGGTTCACGCGCTTGTCGGCGAGAACGGCGCCGGCAAGTCTACGCTCATGAACATAGTGTCGGGCGTAATGCGCCCCGATTCCGGCTCGGTGTTGTTCGAGGGAGGCGCTGTGAACTTCAGCGGAGCGGAGGACGCGCTGAAATTGGGCATTTCCTACGTTCATCAGGAAAAAGTGCTATGTCCTCACATCAGCGTCGCCGAAAATCTGTTCTTAGGGCAAACGATAAAAAATCGATTCGGATTCTTCGATTACGGTACGATATACAAAAAGGCACGGGATATCCTTGATCTTTTCGCCAGCGATATCGACCCGGCCGCGAGGGTGGACAGCCTCAATGTCTCACAGCGTCAAATAATCGAAATATCGAGGGCCATTGCGCGCGACTGCAACGTCCTCATACTCGATGAACCGACCTCTTCCCTGATGGAAAAAGAGGTCAACCTCCTCTTCAAGATAGTCAAAGAACTGAAAAACAAGAGTATAACCGTTATTTATATCACTCACCGTATGAATGAGATATTCAGTATCTGCGACAGATTCAGCGTTCTGCGCGACGGCAGTCTTATAGTCACCGATGATGTGGCCGGCGCCGACGCGAAACGCGTCATCAGTTTCATGGTGGGCAGGGACATTGAGGATTCTCATCCGGAAAAAGCCGACCGTATCGGTGAAGTAGTGCTGGAGGTGAAAGGACTGGCGTTGAAACCGGCCTTCGAGGACGTGAGTTTCAAACTCAGGAAGGGCGAGATACTCGGTTTCGCTGGCCTCATGGGATCAGGCCGCAGCGAACTGGCGAAAGCTATATGCGGTGCTTATAAAAGAGATTCGGGTGGCGTGTTCCTCGACGGTCACGAGGTAAAAGCTTCGAATTACCACGAAAGCCTGGCTTTGGGCATAGCTTATCTCACAGAGGATCGTAAAGAAGAGGGGCTGTTTTTGAACCTGTCCGTCCAGAACAACATCTGCGCGGCTTGCGTGTCCTCCATTTCGAAAGGCGGTGTCTTTCTCGACCTGTGCAAGGAATCGGAGACCGCTTCCGAATATATTCATGAACTGAAAATCGTGACATCTGGCTTGAACACTCCGATAACGGCACTATCCGGAGGCAATCAGCAGAAGGTGATGATCGCCAAGGTACTTTCGACGAAACCGAAAGTCATATTCTTCGACGAACCTACCCGCGGAATAGATGTCGTGGCAAAAATGGAAATTCACAAACAGATGCTGTCGCTGGCGAGGGAAGGAATAGCGGTCGTCCTCATCTCTTCGGAGATGCCCGAAATCATCGGCATATCGAACAGGATTCTCGTCATGCACGAAGGGCGCGTCCGCGGAGAACTTCAGCGGGACGAGATAAATGAGACAAACATCATGGCCTTAGCGTCCGGGCATGACATACAAGGGTGAGGATATAATGAATAACGCAGAGAGAAAATTCCTTTACAAAATAACTCACGCGCGCGAGTTCACGCTTTTTCTGATAGTCCTCGCCTGTTCCGTGGTAGTGAGCGTCATTGAGCCGGCGTTCCTCTCGAGGATAAACCTCGAAACGACCGCTAAGGCTTTCGCCACGTCGGGAGTGATCGCCGTCGCCATGACGGTGGTGCTTGTGTCGGGCGGCATTGATCTCTCGGTGGGCTCTGTCTACGGGCTTTCGAGCGTGGTCGTCGGTTCGCTCTTCACGGGATTGGGAATGAACGTGTGGCTTGCTGCCGTCGTCGCAGTCATGGCAGGTATGGCCGTCGGCCTTTTCAACGGATTCCTCATCAGTAAAGTCGGTCTCAACCCCCTGATAAGCACGCTCGCGAGCAGCATCATGGCGCGCGGGCTGTCGCTTTACATCACGGAGGGCAAGACCATCAACCTGCGCCTCCTGCCCGGCGATTTTCGCTTCATCGGGAGCGGCTCGGTATTCGGCGTGCCTTTCTCCGTGCTTTTCTTCGCCGTTGTCGTGATTTTGGGGATTTTCAGCTTCAAACATCTCACCGTCATGCGGAACGTCTTCTATATCGGCAGCAACCCCAAGGCGGCGCAGTTCACCGGCATACGCGTCGGCAGGATAAAGGTAGGCGTATACGTCGTATCGGCGCTGCTGGCGGCGATTGGCGGCATTATCTCCGTAGCCCGATTCAAAGCGGCGCTCCCGACCGGAGGAACCGGAATGGAAATGACAGCGATAGCGGCGGCGGTCATCGGCGGCGCTAGTCTCAACGGCGGAGAGGGAACGGTATTCGGGACGATGCTGGGTTGTATCCTGCTCAGTCTCATAGACGACGCACTCGTGCTACTTGGTATATCCGCTTATCTTCAGGAGTTCATAAGCGGGGCGATTTTATTGATTTCCGTAATAGTGGACCAGTATAACAAGCGTCAAGCGCGCGGGGGAAATCTTTTATAAAAGGAGCTTTTGTATCTTCATAAAAAGCGGCGTCAACAAAAAAGAAGGAGGAATGAAGTGTGAAACGTGTGAGCAGCAAGCGGTTTGTGAGAGTATTGGCGGTAATGGCGGTTGTGTTCGCGGCGGCATTAGCGGCGTGGCCGGCTTGGGCGGCGGAAACCCCTGACCTGAGTTCGTTCAAGGTTCCGGGGGCGGAGAATCAGACGTACTACATCAACGTGTTTCTGACCGGTGTCGAATTTTGGAAGGGAGTCTACGACGGATTCAAGGCCGCCGCGGACCAGTTGGGCGTGAAGGTCGAATACGGCGGAACACCGGAATACGACGCGACTCTCCAGGTAACTTCTTTCGAGCAGATGCTCGCCAAGAAACCCGCGGGAATATGCACGCACCCGATCAGCGAGAGCAATCTCACCGACTCTATCGACAAAGCCGCCGAATTGGGTGTTCCTGTGGCTACGATGTATATCGACGCGCCGGACTCTGCGAGAATAGGTTTCTGGGGCACCGACACGACAATTGAGGGCGAATATGCGGCCGACCTTCTTGTAAAGGCGATCGGCGAATCCGGAGAGATAGCGATAATCGAACGCCCGCAGGAGAACGTCGCGCGGCGCATCACAGCTTTCAAGACGAAATTGGAGAAGAGTTACCCTAACATCAAGATAGTCGCGAGCGGTTTCGCCGAGGGCGATCAGACGAAGGCGACCGAACTCACGGCGCAGATGCTTCAGGCTCATCCCAACATCAAGGGAATGGTCGCGTTTTCCGCGGTAGAAGCGGTCGGAGCTATCGTGGCAAAAGAGGAGACGGGTTCCGACATGGCGATAATCACCTACGAACTCGAACCGGCGGTTATCGACGCGATCAGAGAGGGCAAGGTCTACGCGACAATCGGGCACGACTCTTTCTCGAATGGTTACTGGTCGCTTGTGGCGCTCTATTGCTCGTACAACAAGCTCAACAATTCGTACACGAACGACTGGTCTCTGAATCGCGCCTACACCCCGACGCCGATAATCAATATCTTCGACAATCTGGTTGTCACGAAAGAAAACGTGGACCACATCAAAACACCGGAATGGTAATGAGGGGGAAGATATCCAGATGGCTGATATCCTGAGCGAGATCAGCGAAAATCTTCAGAACGGCAAAGCAAAAGCCGTCGTGGAGCTGGTGGGCAAAGCACTCGCCGACGGGTTGCCAGCGCAGAAGATACTGGACGACGGTTTGCTCGCTGGCATGGGCGTCATCGGGACAAAGTTCAAAGCGAACGAGGTTTTCGTTCCCGAAGTCTTAGTCGCAGCCCGTGCCATGAACAAAGGAGCTGAAGTATTGAAACCCGCTCTCGCCGCCGCCGGGGTGAAGGCGAAAGGCAAGGCCGTCATAGGCACGGTAAAGGGAGATCTGCACGACATAGGCAAGAACCTCGTGAAGATGATGATGGAAGGTCGCGGCATAGAGATGATAGACCTAGGTGTGGATGTGCCGGCGAGCAGATTCGTCGACGCGGCGAAGGAGAACGGTGTCTCGATAGTGTGCTGCTCGGCGCTTCTCACAACGACTATGGGAGAGATAAAGGGCGTCGTCGACGCGTTCAAGGAATCGGGCGGACGCGACAGTGTGAAGATAATGGTGGGCGGAGCACCCGTGACGCAGGCGTTCTGCGATCAGATAGGGGCGGACCGTTACGCTCCCGACGCCGCTTCCGCGGCGGAGGCCGCCGCGGCGTATCTCTAACCGTTTCCGCTACGGAAAACTTGACAGCATAAACGCTCATCCAGCAGCCGAACGGCGCCGCAAGGCGCCGTTCGGCATTCTGAGAAACAAATTTTCCGGCGTATATCACGATGCATATCTTCATAAACGTTGTATGCCCTCTCTCGGTTACTTGCTGAAGACCGTTGGCATTTCATAAACGATCGCTCGGGAAGGTTTTACCGGTTTCCTTGACAACGACTGACCCGATGTGTATAGTTATCGAACAGATGGTACATAGCGTCACAGACCATAAGCATTTTTTGTAATGTGTAATGCTCTTGTGGTTTGGCGCAAATATCGTTGTTTTGAGTCTCTTACGCCTAATTTAAATTTGTTTCAAAGCATTGATTGGCCAAGGCTTGATTTGCGCGCGGCAAAGCGGGTTTTGTGTTGCGCAAGGTGTATAATATATTATGGAGGGATATCGATGAGCGTCAAAGATAAAATTTTGAAAGAAATCGAATCAAACCGAGGCATTCTCGACATGAAACCGGCGTGGGTACACCGTACATTTCTTCCGCCCGGCCGCAGACTCAAGCTCCATCCTTATGATTACTACGACGGCGGCGGCAAGTACGGCGGCGTCTGTGAGCGCTGGATGGCCTCCACCGGCATGGCGGACAACGGTCCCCTTACGCGCGAAAATGAAGGCCTCAGTTTCATAGCTCTACGCGACGGCGGCTTTCTCCCGTTGCGTGACGCGATCGAAGTTGCAGGCGATGTTATCCTGGGTGTGGATATCATGAAAAAATACGGTTGCCTGCGCTCGTTCTGTAAGTTATATGATTACAAAGCGCCGATACACTTTCACGTCCACCTCACAGAGGGTCACGCTCAATTGGTGGGGGTTCACTCGAAGCCAGAGGCATATTTCTTCCCGGTTCAGCTCAATTCGATAACATACGATATGGACTATACCTATTTTGGTTTCAATCCCGGCACCAAGAAAGAAGATGTAGTCGAATGCCTCGAAAATTGGGGTAAATTCGGCGGCGACAATGGCCTTACGGAACTATCGCGCGCGTATAAACTGAAGATAGGCACTAGTTGGAATGTTCCCTCCGGGATACTTCACGCCCCGGGGTCACTCGTCACTTATGAACCGCAGCGCGTCTCCGACACGTCGGCATTCTTCCAGACCATGGTGAGCGGTTATGGCGTGGATAAGGAACTTCTGACCAAATTCTACCCGGACGATAAAAAGAACGACATGCGTTATATAGTGGACTCCCTCGACTGGGAAGCCAACATCGACCCGAACTTCAAGGCGAACCACTATCACGAACCGATCGAAGCCGCTCCGCACGCCGAGACGCTGAAGGAAGGTTACACGGAAAACTGGATCGTCTGCGGGGCGCTGGATTTCTCGGCGAAGGAGCTTACCGTGCTGCCCGGACGTACCGTCACCATAAAGGACAACGCGGCCTATGGTCTCATCATGATGGATGGGTACGGTTCGATCAACGGTTCTCCGGTCGAAACCCCCGCACTCATCCGGTACGACGAAAAAACGTCGGACGAGAAATACGTCGTTGCCGAAGCGGCGAAAGAAGGCGTCACAATCACCAACGCGAGCGCCAATATCCCGCTCGTCATGCTGAAACATTTTGGCCCGGAAAACCCGGACGCGGCAAAATTTGTGAGGGACTGACGGAGTACCGGGGTGGACGAATTCGTTCTGAGGATGGAACATATCGGAAAGACGTTCCCGGGCACAAAAGCGCTTGACGATGTCTCGATAGAACTCCGAAGAGGTGAGGTTCTGGCGTTGGTCGGTGAAAACGGCGCCGGCAAATCCACGCTCATGAACGTCCTCGGCGGCACGGAAAGCCCAGACAATGGGCGTATCTTCATTGACGGCGCCGAAATGGGCTCCTACGGCACGACTGGAGCGCGCGATGCCGGAATCGGTTTCGTGCATCAGGAACTTTCGAGCTGCCTCCACATGACTGTGGCCGAGAACATATTCATGGGCAGGCTTCACCTCTATAAGACAGCTCTCGGTTTCACCGACTACGCGAGGATAAACGGAGAGGCCAAAGAATATCTCACTATGTTCTCTTCCAAAGTACGGCCCGTCCAAAAAATGAGAGAGTTGAAAATAGCCGATCAGCAAGTGGTCGAGATAATCAAATCAATATCCATCAACTGCAAAATTCTCATATTCGATGAACCAACCTCCTCCCTTACGGAAAAAGAAGTCGAGTATCTCTTCGACATCATCAACAGGCTGAAATCCCAGGACATCGGTATCATTTACATAAGCCATCGTATGGAGGAAGTTTTCAGGCTTTCCGACAGGATAGCGGTGCTTCGCGACGGGAAACTGGTCGAAACGCTGAAAACATCCGGCACGGACGCTAACGGTGTCGTGAGCCGGATGGTGGGCCGCAGCATTTCCGAGTTCTACCCCCCGAAAAGCCGCGCGTTCGGCCCGGACATACTTGAGGTGGAAGGCCTATCTTCGCGGAACCTCTTTCAAAACGTCTCCTTCAAACTCAAGAAGGGCGAAATTCTCGGGTTTTCAGGACTGGTCGGCGCGGGACGCACTGAGGTGGCAAGCGGGCTGTGCGGGTTGCTCGAGGCGGATAGGCGGTCGATAAAACTCAACGGACGCCGCATTGTCATCAGGAATTATTCCGACGCTATCAAACAGGGCATAGTGTATCTCACCGAGGATCGCAAGGCGCTGGGGCTTTTCCTCAAACTTCAGGTAAAGAAGAACATCACCTCCACAAATCTGAAGGGCGTGACGAATGGATTTTTCATCAGCAACGAGGCGGAAATCAGAACAGCCGCCGAATATGCGGAGAAACTGAACATCAAACTGTCGACGGTCGAACAGAAGGTCGACAGTCTGTCCGGGGGCAACCAGCAGAAGATAATGGTGGCAAAATGGCTCTACACCGCTCCCAAGATATTCATTCTCGACGAACCGACGAGAGGAATAGACGTAGGGGCAAAATCCGAAATTCACAACATGCTGAGGGAGTTGTGCGACGCGGGTACCGGGATAATAATCATATCCTCCGAACTGACGGAGATAGTCGGCATGTGCGACAGGGTGATAGTTATGTGCGAGAACCGCGTCATGGGAGAGGTCACCGGCGGCGATATAGCCGAGGAGACCATCATGAAATTGGCGACGGCGGTCTGATTTTTATTCGTAAAATCGAGGGAGCGGCATAGAATATGTCCGAACAGCGCACAACACCCCGCGAAGGGGTATTTCGCAAAATAATGAATTTCAGGGAGATAAACCTGATATTCATAATACTCGTTCTGATCGCCGTCCTATGGTGGTTGAAACCAGCCTTCGTGAGCGAATTGAACCTTCGTTCTCTCACGATCAACCTGGCTACGAACTTGGTAGTAGTCATAGGAATGGCGCTAGTTATCATCAGCGGAGGTATCGACCTGTCGGTGGGCTCGGTCGTGGCGCTTTCGAGCGCGGTGACGACGGTGCTGTTTCGTGGCGGTATGCCAGTCGCCGCCGCGAGCGTCTGCGGATTGCTGGTGAGTGTCTGCTGCGGCGTTTTCAACGGCTATCTCGTCGCTTATCACAAACTGCCGCCTTTCATAGTCTCGATGTCCATGATGAGCATAGCGCGCGGGCTCTGTTACATATTGACGACGGGTACCTCCATATCGCTGGTCAACAAACTGCCCCAGTGGTTTAATTTCATAGGCGGAGGCTACATCGGCAAGGTACCGTTTCTCGTCCTGACATGCGTCGTGCTCGGCCTCATTGCCGACATTCTGTTCAGAAAGTCGCCCGTTCTGCGGCTGGTCTACTACGTGGGCAGCAACGAGCGCGCGGCGGCTTTCTCGGGCATCTCGACACGCAAGGTGAAATTAGCCGTCTATATCACGACGGCGCTCCTTTCGGGCATCGCGGGGCAGATGTTCCTCTCTCGGTTCAGCTACGCCACTCCCAATGTCGGAAACGGGCTCGAACTCACTATGATCGCGAGCTGCTGCATAGGCGGCGTGAGTATGGAAGGCGGGGAGGGAACCGTCCTGGGTTCAATGCTGGGGGTCGTCCTGATGGCCTTGATAACGAACGGAATGATACTGAACGAGGTATCGGTCTACTGGCAGCAATTCGTCATGGGGGTCATTCTGATTGCGGCCGTCATACTCGACTATATCCGCGTGCGCAGGGCGGCGGCGAGGAAATCCAGGGAAGCTTAGCATATACTGGCGTTCCGGAGAAAACGGCCATGTCTCCGGTATCGTCCTCTATATAAAACCGAGGTACCAATATCTCAAAAGAGGAGGAATGATTTGGAATGAAGAAGTATGGTGTTAGTGTTAAGTTGCTAGTGATGTGCGCGGTAGTGTTCTCTCTCTTGGCAAGCGGCGTCTCCTTCGCCGCGGACAGTCCGTTCGTAGGCAAGGCGGATGAAGTTTATTATATGGTAGCTTTTCTCTCTGGTCACCCATTCTGGGTCGGCTGCCGCCTCGGCGCCGAAGCCGCCGCGCGGCAGCTTGGAGTTACACTGAAGTACGGCGGCGATCCAGAGTACGACGAAGTCAAATCGGTAGCGGCTTTCGAGCAGATTGTCGCCACGAAACCGGCCGGCGTACTCGTGACCTGCATCAACCCGGACGCGCTCCTCGGCCCCATAAACAACGCGATCGACGCGGGCATTCCGGTCATCACCTTCGACAGCGACAGTCCGGACTCGAAACGCCTCTCTTACGTCTCCACCGACAACTCGTTTCTCGGCGCCTTCCTGATGGACTACGTCGCGACCAATCTGCTCCCCGGAGGCAAAGGCACGATCGGCCTCATTGGGCGCCCGAACCAGTTCAATATCCGCCAGCGCACTGACGCTTTCCAGGCAAGGGCCAAGGAAAGGTATCCCGATGCCAAAGTGCTCGACCTCGTCGACGGCAAAGGCGAGATCACCGAATCCGCTGCCGCCTGTTCCGCCATGCTCCAGGCGAACCCAGACATAACGGTTATCTTCGCGGCGGACGGACAGAGCGCTGCCGGAGCCGTTCAAGCCTGCAAAGAAGGCGGAAAGAGCGACATCAAGATAATGACGGTCGACCAGGATCCCGGGTTGCTCGATCAGATCAAAGCCGGAGAACTTTACGGCACAGTGGCTCAAAACCAGTTCAACATGGGTTACTGGGCGATGATGGAGATGTACGCTTATGTGCATGGGCTCGTCAGCCCGTTCAATAACTGGAAAGCGGAAAAAGTTAGCCCGCTTCCGCCTTATATCAACTCGGGCGTTGATATAGTCACTAAAGAGAACGCGGATGCTTTTTACGTTCCCGGTACAACAAGGTAGTTCAAGGGCGCGTTAAACGCTCAGTTTTTTAAAACCCGACAGGATCGCTAGAGTAGTCGTCACTTAAAGAGGAACAGATCGGCCTTTCCAAAAAAAAGCGGCCTCGTTGGGAGAGGCCGCTTTTTTTCGGCGTCTTTACAGAGAAATCGCGCTCACCGGACAAGCCGATACGCACGCGCCGCACTCGACGCACGCCTCCTGATCGACCACTGCCTTGCCGTCTTCAAGGCTTATGGCCGACACCGCGCATGTGC
>JAISYN010000036.1 GCA_031269915.1 Synergistaceae bacterium | reverse complement strand
TTCCGGATTCGGCTTACGGAAATATATGATGCCTGTTTGAAATAAGGGGCCTGGAGAGTGAATATTTCGGCGTAGAAATTGCAAATTGCCAGTTGACAAAAAGTTTTGCGCGCTGTAATATATCCCTAGATTACCTATTGTAACAATAGGAACTAATGAGGAGGCGGACAGATGTCAGAGGCTTTTTTATGCGCAAATGAATTGGAATCACGGTCTTGTTGTTGTAGCAGATACAGCCACTCCCCGTCATCGGATGTCGGTGATTAGGCCGGTTGTCCGTTTTACGGGGACCTTGTGCAGTATAAGCGGAGGTGCTTATATATGGAATGTGGCGGGCGGAGCGTTTTATACCGCCCGCTGTTTTCTGTTGTTTGGGTATGGGTATTATCTCAAAACATTACTGGCTTGGTTGTGTGGGCAGCGCGGTGGCACGCAAGTCCTTTTAAGGGCTTGCCGAAGAGGCAATAGCATTGGGGGCGATGTTTTCGTTGAAGAAATCCCTGGCGCTCTCGGTCAGGATGTTGTATTTCGTCTCTCTCACTGTTACCGCCACTCCCGGGTTATGGCATTCCCTCATGCAGAATGTCGTCTTGAGTTCTATTTCGCCGTGAAGCGATTTTTCCTCAATCATCTGTTGGAATGTCTGCACCACGTTGTACGCGCCGCGGACGTGACAGGCGCTCCCGATGCATACGTTGACTTCAGTCATGGGATATCGCCCCCGCGCTTCCCGAATAGTTCACGTGCAGCAGTTCGTGTACTTTGCCTTTCAGCAGGCCAGAGTACAGCGAGACCATAAGGGGGTTTTCCTCGGAGCGTTTTATCCCGCACATTCTGTCTGCCGAATACAGGCCGTCGCCGCGTTTCGCCGTCTCGTCGCCGCTGGCGAACGGTTGGCCCGCCCCGCACACACAGCCGCCGGGACACGCCATGACTTCCACGAAGTCGTAACGCTCTCCTTGCTTTATCCTGTCTATCAGCAGGGAGGCGTTGTTGAGCCCGCTTGTCACCGCTATTTTCAGTTCGCTACCGCCGTACTTGACGGTCGCGGTCTTTATCCCCTCGGCGCCGCGTATGCCCTTGTATTTGAGCGACATCAGGGCGGTGGGCGTTTTGTCCGACGACACGCGCCTCAAGACGGCCTCGGTCACTCCGCCGGTGACTCCGAAGATCACCCCGGCGCCGCTCATCGTTCCGAACAGGGTGTCCACGGCCTCCAATTCCAGTTCGGAAAAGATTATTCCGGATTCGCGGATCATCCGTATCAGCTCTTGCGTCGTTATTACATAATCGACGTATCTCCCTTCATCGGATCGGAACTCCGCTCTGGCGGCCTCGAACTTTTTCGCCGTGCAGGGCATGACCGCCACGTGGACCGATTTTCTCCGGGATGCTCGGTTCTGCTCGCGTATCACCGCCGCGAACATCTGCATTGGGGAGCGGCAGGTCGATACGTGCGGCATCAGCTCGGGGTGAAATTTCTCGCAGTAGTTCACCCACGCTGGACAGCAGGAGGTAAATAGCGGCATATCGTTATTGCCGGACTCCAGCCGCTTCAAAAATTCGTTCGACTCCTCCAGAACCGTGAGGTCAGCTCCCGCCGACGTGTCGTATATCTCATCGAATCCCATCCTGCGCAGAGCCGCTACAATAACGCCAATCGCGTTCTCGCCGCCGCACAGACCAAACTCCTCGCCTAGCGCCACTCGGACGGCCGGGGCTATCTGGACGGTGGTCTTGACTTCCTTGTTGTCCAAAGCCTTCCACACCCGTTCGATATCGTTTTTGACGACTATCGCGCCTGTGGGGCAGACCGCCGCGCATTGGCCGCATCCGACGCAGGGAGATTCCGATATCGGAACGCCGAACGAGGAACTCACTCTCATTTTGGAGCCGCGGCCGGCGAAATCAATCGCGCCGACGTTTTGTATCTCGTTGCACATCCTAACGCAGTCGCCGCAGAGGATGCACTTGTTCCTGTCTTTAGTTATACAGAGGGACGAGTCGTCTATGTCGGGTTCCGCCGCCGTGTTCGGAAAGCGAAGACCGTCGATGTTGAACCGCGTGGCGAGATCCTGAAGTTTGCAGCGCGTGTTATTGCCGCACGCGGTGCAGTCGCGGCAGTGATTGGTCAAGAGCAGTTCCAATATCAGCTTGCGGTACTTGCGGAGGCGTTCCGTGTTCGTCCGTATTTCCAGCCCCGGACGCGGAACCGCCGAACATGCCGCGTCTATCTCGTTCCACTGATTTTCGACCACGCACATCCTGCAAGCGCCGTAGATCGACAGCTCTGTGTGATAGCAGAATGTCGGCATCTTTATGCCTACCTTGCGCACCAGTTCGAGGATATTTTTCTCGCCCTCTATCGCGACCGGTATACCGTCTATGGTCATATATTCTCCGCTGCCATTCATGATTCCCCGTTCACCCCTTTACAACCGCGCCGAACGGACAGGCGCTCACACATGCCTCGCACTTCACGCATTTGAACGCGTCGATCGCGAACGGCTCTTTTACCTTACCCGAGATAGCGCCGACGGGACAGACTCTGGAGCATTTCGAGCATCCCTTGCATTTCGCCGGGTCTATGGATATCCGCGTCAGTTTTTTGCAGCTTCCGGCCGGGCAGCGCTTCTCTTTTATGTGAGCCTCGTATTCGTCACGAAA
>JAISYN010000011.1 GCA_031269915.1 Synergistaceae bacterium | reverse complement strand
ACGGGCCACTATAGCATGTCCGACCTCATGATACGCGATTATCTCGCGTTCCTTTTTGCTTATGACACGGCTTTTGCGCTCAGGGCCAGCCATAACCCTGTCGATGGCTTCCTCGAATTCGGGCATTCCCAGCATTTCTTTAGCCCTGCGTCCCGCGAGAAGCGCCGCCTCGTTCACCAGGTTGGCGAGATCGGCTCCGACGAAACCGGGAGTGCGGCGCGCTATCACGTTTATATCGACATCCGGACCGAGTTTTTTATCTTTGATATGTACCTTCAAGATTGCGAAACGTCCGTTGACATCAGGACGATCGACGACTATCTGTCTATCGAAACGGCCGGGACGAAGAAGCGCCGGATCCAGTATATCGGGCCTGTTCGTGGCTGCTATCAGGATAATGCCGCCCGCGACGTCAAAACCGTCCATCTCGACCAGAAGCTGGTTCAACGTCTGTTCGCGCTCGTCGTGCCCGCCTCCGAGACCAGCCCCTCTCTGACGGCCCACAGCGTCTATTTCGTCTATAAACACTATGCAGGGCTGATATTTGCGGGCCTGCTCGAAAAGATCCCTCACACGGGCCGCTCCGACGCCGACAAACATTTCCACGAAATCGGAACCGCTTATGCTGAAAAACGGGACGTCGGCCTCCCCCGCAACCGCTCTGGAGAGAAGCGTCTTTCCGGTGCCGGGAGAACCGAGAAGCAAAACGCCTCTTGGCACTTTCGCGCCGAGCTTCGCGAACCTGCTCGGGTCGCGCAGAAATTCTACAACCTCCTGGAGTTCTTCCTTGGATTCGTCGCATCCCGCGACATCAGCGAACGTTACCTTCGGGCGATTATCCAGGAACAGTTTTGCCTTGCTCTTGGAAAAGTTCATGACCTTGCTTCCGCCGCCCTGCATGTTATAGAGAATGAATATCCATGCCCCTATCAGGAGAAGCGTAGGGAACAGCGAGGTCATCAGGCTCGACCACCAAGGGGTCTTTTGAGGCGGCAGCACCTCCACGTCCACTCCTTCGTCGGCAAGACGGGCGGCAAGGTCTCCTACGCCGACGGCATATGAGCGAAACTCCCTTTTGTTAGAATAAACGCCTCTTATGACGCCCTCATCTATGACTATTTTATCTATTTTACCGCTGCCGGCGTCGTTCAGAAGCCTACTGTACGAGATCACCTCTTCTTCCCTTGGGTTTGGCTCCGTGGAAATGTACATATTTACAAGAGCTACCACCAGCATGACAAGTACAAGATATATCCCCAAGTGTTTCACATATTTACCCAAATGAGCAGTCCTCCCCAGTGTTTTTCAAGGTTGTCACGTTTCTGTCCCGCCGTATATCGTACTAGACACGTTTCGCCACACGCCATATATCAGGCAGATGCCTCCATTTTCCGGCGTAGTCCAGCCCATAACCCACGACAAACTCATCATCCACAGCAAAACCTTTATAATCTATTGCGGTTTCCACCTTTTTTCGCGCCGGCTTTTCCAATAGCACGCACGTCCTGAAACTTTTGGGAGCGCGGGCCGTGAACATTTCGCGAAGATACGCCAGCGTCAGACCCGTATCCATTATATCCTCGACGAGTATCAGATTTTTACCGCCGGCATAAGTGTCCATGTCCTTCACCAGTTTGACGATACCGCTTGATGTGGACGAATTTCCATAGGAGGAAACAGCGATGAAATCCATTTTCACATCGACGGACGGCCCGACGCAACGGACCAGATCGGCCATAAAAATAGCCGCGCCCTTGAGGACTCCTATCATAACGACCTCTCTGCCTTCGTATTCCCGTCTGATGGAAGAAGCGAGTTCGGACACTTTTCCCTGTATGGTATCTTTATTCAGCATTATGTAATCAAGCACATATTCGTCCGTCCCACTCAAAGATTTTCCCCCTTAAGACCGGTTCGCTCAGAAGCGAAAATATTTGCAATGATAACATAATCGGAGGTATGGCGTACAGTATATCGTATTCCCGGCAGCCAATTATGACATATGTTTTCGCTTTCATAGCAGATAATAGGCGTATTATGCGTACTCCACCACGGTATTTTAACGTCAAAATAAAACTTATTTTTTTTTATAAAATTATCAGCGTCGGAAATGGTTATAGCGCCGGAACCATCCGCCGACGGCAGAACCGCTTTCCAGACCCCTTTACAGCGCGCCCGGCGAGCCGGTTTCGACTCAAAAAACATCGTCCATGAACCCCATTTTATCGACGCCGTTTCACCGGCGCCGATTGAAAATTGTATCGCGCCGGGAGACTCGAAGCAACTCCGGCGAAGCCATCCTATCACTGCGCCGCCGCAGCAAACCTCCACATCATACGCCCACTGGAAACGGCTCCGCCCTCCCTTCCTTATCAATCCGCACAGTTCCGCGATCCTGCGCCTGTCGGCAACCGGCAGGCGCAGTTCCTCCGCCTGACGTCTTATAACTTCCGGAAGCTGAATATCAGACAGGCGGCGCGCCGCGCAAGCGTCCCAGGCAGCCAGAGCGAGAGGATGCCGCCTTTCGACCAAGCGTAACAATATATCCGATTCGGCCCCAATGACCGAAGAAACGCGCGAACATTCGCCTGCCAGCCCGAGCAGCGCACGATCGGCGGATTTGTTTATGTTCTCGCGCACCCAGGGAAACAGACTATTGCGTATCCTGTTACGGACATAGTCATTTTCCCAGTTGGTCTCGTCCTCACGCCATGGAATGCCATTTTCACGTAAAAACCGCCTGAGATCTTCCCTCCGGCAGTTTATGAGAGGGCGGACTATATTGGCGCGGCGCTCGGATATTCCGGCAAGACCCGCTATTCCTGAGCCTCGAAACACGCGGTAGGCCACCGTCTCGGCGGCATCTCCGGCGTTATGGGCAGTCGCCACGAAAGGCAGGTTCTCGCGCTCGCATATTTCGCCGAAAAATTCATATCGCATTCTGCGTCCCGCGGTCTCAACCGACTCGCCTTTTTCGCGCTCCACAGCCACATTCGCGCGCTTCACAAAACATGGCACGCCGGCGTCTTTGCAGAAATTTTCCACAAACTCCGCATCAGCGCGCGACGCTTCCCCCCTCAGCCCATGTTCGAGGTGAGCGGCGGCCACGCGTCCGCCATAAACCCTCCGCAAAAGAGACAAAAGCGCCATTGAGTCGCCCCCCCCCGACAACGCCACGAGAATTCCACAGGAAGTCCCCCATCCCTGACGTTTTCCGGCGGATGCGATTTCCCTGAGCAGAATTTTTTCCACAAGAGAGGCCATATACTGATGTCAATCCTATTTTTTTCTTTCCCTGACCGCTTTTTTCACTGGTTTGCGCTGAGCCCAGACAACGGCCCTGTTTTTGCCAGCTTTTTTTGCCTTGTAAAGAGCTTCATCGGCAAGATTGAACAAAATTTCGCCGTCGTCGGTGTGTTTGGGGAAGAAACTCACTCCGCAGCTCGCTCCTACCATGACTTTATCAGACCCGATATCGACAGGTTCGCTAAGAGCGTTAAATACCCTGGAAGCCATGAGTTCAGCGATTTCGCCCTCGTGAGCCATAGGGCTGGAAAGGAGCATCACGAATTCGTCGCCGCCAAACCGCGCGAGCGTATCACTCTCACGCAACATGGAACGCATCATCTCAGCCACAGACACAAGCAGCCTGTCGCCGGCGAGATGCCCATAAGTATCGTTCACACATTTAAAACCGTCCAGATCCCACAACATCAATACGAGAGACGATGAATTACGTTTCGCAAGCACCATCTTCTGGAGAAAACGGTCATTGTAGAGATATCTGTTGGGAAGATTGGTAAGTTGATCGAGAGTGGCCTGTCTCCTGATCTCGTCCTCGCGTTCGCGCATTTCCTGTATATCTTCACATGTACCGACAAATCTGCGCGGTATGCCGTCGTTATTAAGTATGACCATGTGATGCACCCCGATCCATCGGTACCTGCCATCACCACCCATTACCCGAAACTCCGAATACTGCTTCCCTCGGTCGGCCGTCATCTTGTTCCCGGCGGAATTCGCTATCTCGGCCCATTTTGGAAGGTCGTCGGTGTGAATGAAACCTCCCCACACAACCGGGTTGAAATCTATGTCTTTGTAAATGACGGGCATCCTCAAAATTTCCCACATTCTGGTCGAGAAAAACGCTTTATGCGCGGCGAGATCGATATCCCAGACGCCGTCTTGCGTACAGCTCACGGCCAACTGCCACCGCTCTTCGCTCAGATGAAGCTCCTTAGTTATCTTGAGAAGATTGGACTCGCTCTCGCGCAGAGATTTGAGAGCCTCGTAAAAATCGCTCGACATCCTGTTGAAGTACTCGGAAAATTCCCCCATAAAATCTATGCGCTGACTGTAATCTCCCATAGCAAGACATTTAGCGAACCAGGTCAAATGACGCAGATTCGCCTGAAGCTCCTTCAGACAACCGATTAGAAAACCCCGTCCTTTAATCTCGCACGAGAGATTGCCGTGTACAAAATCATACAAGGTTCTGCGAACCACCTCGACACACTCGGTTATACCGGCAAGATATTCGCTTTGCTCAATCGAGCCGGGAACGCCGGGCGGTTTTGAAGCCATCAACAATTCATGGAAAAATTTCAGGACGTCCTCTTCGCTCCCGCCATTCTTTCCAATTTTTCCGGAAGCCCGATGTTGTGCCACAACGAATCAGCTCGCTATGTCCACGGAGAAACGGCACGTTCGATCTCCGGTACACCAGCAATCTATTTCCTTTACGTCGTATAATTTACCTGTAAAAGCCTCCATTATCCCCGCTATTAAACCCTCGTCATACTTACACACTTCAAAATCTGTCTCGGGAAGGCCGGAACAGTCCAAGTCCTCGGACATCGTTACTACAAGGTTTCTGGCTAAACTATCGGCCTTCTCCACTTTGAAAATACCGATACCGTACTCGCGCGACGTGTCCTGCATGAGTCTGACAAGGGAGTTTATGTCCGTCGCGCCGGATAAAAAGTGATTATAAAATTCTCTCCCCGCCACTCTGCCGGCTTCGTAGAAAATCTCGTCGGCGGCGATTGAGCCGAATTTAATCTCCAGAACATCGCGGAACGTGAACTGCATCAGCCTGTATATTTCGACCCTGGTCCTGTTCCCGAGGTTTGGCCGTCCTATGGAGAGATCGCCCAGTAATTCCCAGTCGAATTTATATTTCCTCGCGTCTTTTACAGAAGGCATATCTTTTCTCCTTATTGTATTATTTGTTTCCAATTTAAATAAAACTATTTTAACCTAATTTTTCAAAAATGGCTCACTCTTTTTTTATGGCGAAGGTGGACGTGATTCTTGCGAACTGTGACGCGTAAGAGTCGGCGTCGCTCACGGCTATTCCATTGAAGATAAATACCCTTCCCTCGTCGTCGTCGAACAGAACAACCTGATACCCCTTCCCCTTCGAGGGCCTGTTCACCAAAGCGCCGCTCGACGTCCTGAGCCTTTTCGCCGCGCCCTCAAACTCGACTATCGTCTCCAACCCCGAAATGCCCCCGTATTTTACGGAACGAGTGGATGTCACAGAGAAACTATAGCCCGACATGAACCGATTCATCGCGGAAGCGGCGTAATTCTTTCTCGCATCCGTATCCGGCATGACGCTTTCGTTCACCGCCGCGCTGGTGTAGAGCGCGTCGTTCAGAGTGCCGCCGGTCGGTTTACCGTCGACCGTAAAGTATCTGGTGGAACCGACTTCGTCATAAAATTTCAGCGAAGTCCCGGTGGATGACAGCGAGTAGTTTCCCGACGTCGACTTAACGGCGGCGGAACTGAAAATACAGCTCAACAGCGAATTTCTGACGGCGGATTCGGCGGCGTTGTTCCCTCTGGGGTACACCCCAAATATGAACACCGAGATCCTATCGTCTCCGAAGACGAGCAGCAGCGCGCCAAGATCGCTGCCTGAGATCGCCGCGCCCGATACGAGAGCCCCTTTGACGCCGCCAAAGGACACAGGGCTTTTGTCTGTGAATGATATGCCGTACTGTTCCACGCCCTGCGGCGTGATTGTACTCTCAATTTCCGCGTATGATACTCCGGAGCGTTCGGATATCTGAATCTCGGAAATACCGTCCGAAAGTTCGAAACCGGTAAAAGAACCGGATGGCGACGCTCCCCTGGGCGGAACTATCGCAACGTGAGTTCCGGGCAATACGACATGCGACGCGGTGCGGGCATTGTTTCTGACGATGGGGGAACCCGCGTACGCCGCGCAGGAGCCGAACAGCAATATCAGCGGGATAACAGCGCTCATAAAGTATTTTCGCATAGTCATTCCTCTTTTCACCCGTGTATGTCTCACATGGTTATGTCGGCGCTGCCCATATCCCCGGAGGAGATATTTTCAGGGGATACGTCTTCCGACGACGCGCTCTCACCCGAATCCTCCCCGCGCATGTCTTCCGAGGCCGCATTCACTCCGGACAACATTCTTATCGCGGCGTCCCTGTCGAAACGATCGCGGGAGGACTCCGGGGGCGGGGCGGCGTTTTCGTCGCCGCTTGCAGTATCGCCTGAGATCGCCGCGGTTTCCGTCACGGAGGGACGGACGGCATCTCCGTCGAAATCACCGGATAAAGGACTATCCGATACAGGCATGGAGCGTGGAATGGGTTCCAGCTCATTGCTGATTATCATTCGACTGGGGGCCATCGGAACACCATTCGGCAAGACGTCCCCCGAGTCGGCGGACACCGCCGGCTCGGACACCTCGGCAGCGGGAGCGGGGACATTCGCCGGTTTTGCCTGAACCGCGTCGTCGAGATACAGGCCTTTCAACATTATTTCAAGCTCATAAGCCGCGTCGGCGTCGCCGCTTATGAATACGGCGTTCACCACTAAAGTGCTTCCGGCGTTTTCGGCCAGCATTATCCATTTTCCCCAATTTATTCCGGCGTCAGGGTGCAGAACTTTGAACAGTATCGCTTTCCTCCCATTTATAGTAAGGTCGCCTCGCGATTTCAGCTCCATTCCTTTCGATTGGAACGACGCGTCGGTGAAACCCGCCGCTATATCCTCGAAAGGCGCGTCTATGTTCGCCGCTATGACCTCTATTCTGCGCCCCTTCGACTCAAACCCTCCGAAAGCGGACGCCAGCGACAATTCCCTGGCCGGAACGAAATAAACGTTAGTCCCCGGTACTGCGACGTGACTATCGGTCTTTTGATTCGTCACCTGCAGCGTAGAGGCGCTTGCGGCCGCCACAACCAACAACACGGTTAAAAACGCGAGAAATATTTTATTCAGCTCATACATCCCCTAACTCTAATTTATCGACGCTCCCAATGTAACGTCATATTTGATTTTCGGCAAAACTTTTTACAAATTATATCACGGATGAAGCGTCGCCTAGTTCGACGGAATACGTAGGTCCCGTCACAAAATTAGACCCGATAAACTCGTAACGGCCGACTGATACGAAAATATCATGACCTGAAAAGACAGCGCTCCAATTTTCAAGGCGCCGTATTTTTCTCAATTAGCCAGATACGTACTTGATTATTGTACCTTTTTAGTGTAAATTAAATACGGAATTTACCACGTTTTATAAAGGAGGACACAACCGTGGAAAACATTTTCGCTCCAAAAAGCAGATATAACAATGACTTTACATGGGAAAACATCGGTGACATCAAAGAGGGACGCGGAGATCTGGGGGAAGAAATGCCGGTCCTCGTTTACAGGCTGATGCAGTACACCATGCTGGATGTTCTGACGAAGGCGCATGGGCCGGATACGGCAAATGAATACTTCCGGCAGGCCGGTTTTCTCGCCGGCACCGAATTCGCCCGCAACGTCCTCGATCTGAAAGTGGACTTCAATACCTTTGTGGCAAACCTCCAAAAAAGCCTTGAAGAACTTAAAATAGGTATTCTGCGTATGGAGGCTTTCGATGCGGTTACCGGCAACATGGTTCTCACCGTGGGGCAGGATCTCGATTGCAGCGGGCTGCCGGTGACGAACGAGACTGTTTGTTTCTATGACGAAGGGTTTATCGCAGGCATACTTCACGCATATACCGGCAGGAAATACGATGTACGCGAGGTTGACTGCTGGGCAAACGGCGACAGGGTCTGCCGTTTCAACAGTATAGCGATCGACTGACGATTACGATACGCATTTAACCGTTATGGCGGCTGCAAAGGTCTCCGAAGATTCTCCCGAGCCGGTAGAGAACATATTGTTCGGCTATCTTCGCGATGTGCTTTACAACCATTCAGCCGCAAATTTGGATATCGAACGTCTGCCCGAAAACTTCAGGGATTTGGGGAAGGGTTTGCTGTATTTCACCGAGTGCGTCAACGAAAGCACCGCGTTTGCCAAAGCGCTGTCGCGCGGTGAACTTGACACGGCCGAACCGTCGCGCGGCAACGAAATCTCAGCTCCGCTCAAAAGTTTAAAAGCTTCCCTCAAACACCTGACATGGCAAACCCAGCAAGTAGCTAAAGGAGACTATAAACAGCGCGTCGGTTTCATGGGAGAATTCGCCGCCTCGTTCAATATGATGATAGAACAGTTGGATCAGAGACAGGAGGCGCTTCTGAAAGAAATAGAGATTAACAAGAAAAAAACCGAAGCGTTGGAACAGAACAACAGCCTGCTCGAAGCCATAACCAGGAACATATCCCAGTGGATAGCGGTGATCTCCAAGGCGTCCGGAAATTGGCTCTATACCAACAAGGAACCGCAAAAGATCTTGAGCGATTTAAGTTCCTGGAATGAACTGAGCGACTGGCTTGGAATGCGCCTGA
>JAISYN010000141.1 GCA_031269915.1 Synergistaceae bacterium | reverse complement strand
GGGTTCCGTCCGGGTAATCGTATGAGAGTCCTCTTGTCTCGAGTAGCGCCGTCATCTACAGGCTAAGGATCACAAGGCAGATCGAATTCAGTAAAAAGATAGTGCAGAGTGCCCAATCTCTCCGTGTCCATTCTCGTATAACGATCTGGGAAAAACCGTTCATGCCCCCTCTGCACTCTATAGCGAGCGACGCGCGCGCCGCCCTGTCCGCACTGTGAACGAGCGTCGTGCCGATCATGCAGGCATACGTTCTGTATGCTTTTTTGCCTCTTGTATCGGGAGCGCGCAGGTCTATGGCCCTCACCATTGCGGACATTCTGTCAGCCAAGAGAAACACGTAACGCGTCGTCAGAAGCAGGAGCATTCTGAGTTTTGCGGGGAAACGCAGTGCGGCGAGCGCGTCGTTCACACCCGCTATCCCCATGGATACGACCATTTTCAAGAGGACAACGGATATTATGTTGAGTTTCCATATAATGAGAAGAGCGGTGTACGCGCCCTCGACGGAGAAAAACATGAAAATACGGTTTCCTGGATAAGTCAGCGGAAGGAACACGAGCGCTATGACGCTTACCTTGTTTACACTCGATAACATTCGAGCCAGCCCGGATATACCGGAACGCCCGTCCATACACAACAGACAAAGAGGCAGGACGCTTCCCGCCGCGAGTGCCGGCGCTGTACCGATGGCGGCAATCGTGAGGGCGAAACACAACGCGCATATCACTCGGCATCGCGGGTCTATCGCGTCGAGCCTGGAGGCGCTTCCCCTTCCGCCGAAAGTGTGAACGGAATCCAGTATCACTTGTGATCCACCCCTATCACTTCCTTATCCATCCCTGCCAGCATGTCGGGAAATGTGCGTTTCAGGAACAGCGTCATGAAGAGCGCCGTAGCGCCCTCCACCGCCGCCAGCGGGATGTGGGCCGCGAATATCGTATGTGCCGTAAGTTTCATACCTGGGTCGGAGACCGAAAGCCATATCCCTACCAGAAGAGCGCTCGTCAGGACGGCGAGAAAACCCGCCGCAAAGGACGCCGCAGCAGACAGACTCGCGTTGCAGGAGCGGACGGCATGTCCGAATATCAAATACGCGCAGACCGCCGGGGTTGCCATGGACACGGTATTAGCGCCGAGCACCAGCAGCCCTCCGAACTGAAACAATACGGCCTGCAACAGGAGAGCGGTGAAGATTGCCGGGTATGATGTCCAGCCAAGTATCAGCCCTATCGGACCTATGAGTGAAAGGTGCGTCGAACTCGGCCCCAGCTTGACGTTTACCAGCGATGCGAGGAAAAATACGGACGAAGCCATGGAGACTTTGACGATCTTGTCGGAGTCCATTTTTTTGAGACCCCACGCGACTCCGGCTCCAGAAATTACCCACCCCGCCGCGAGTGCCGGCGCCGAAAGGAAGCCTTCGCTTATATGCATTTTCGCATCCTCACGAGGACGGCTATGTTGAACAGGAGGCTGACTCCGAGCGCGGCGCGGAAAAAAAGCTCCGCGCCCTGCGGCAGAGATGACTGGACGGTTGAGGATACGCTCACCCCGCCGCCGCTCAGAAATTCGGACGTGACCGGCACGACGGCATTAGCCACGTGTCCATCGGCGTCCTTGACGACGATGCGCCACTCTCCTTCCGAATCCGGCACGAAGGAGACCCGCCCGAATTCGTCGGTTCGCCCCGACTGAAACGCGTTCCTTCCGTCAGACGGCGAGTACGTCTTGGATTCGAGGTATGCCATGGTCTCGCCCGTTGAGTAGTAAAATTCTAATGTAACCGCTTTTTTTGATGACACTCTGTAGCCGACACCGTGAGCCAGAACCGCGTCGGGAAACGCCGACGCGAGAAGAACCGAAGCGACGACCGCGAGATTGAGCGCGGAAAACAGGGCAAAGACTCTTTGGGGCGTCACGCCGTGCGCGTCCGCTCGGTTTGCCGGACGCGCACGCGCCGCAGGATTCTTGACTCGCATCGGCATCTATCCTCTATGCGCTACTTCACTTTAATGGACAAAATTGAGCGCAGCGAGCGATAGTCGTATTCTCCCTCCACTCCCGGCTCGTTGTCCTTCGATGCCCTGATTATCCACAGACCGGGCGATGTTATCTTTATATTGGCGATCCCATTCTCGTCGGACTCCGTGTAGTATGCGTACGTGTTCTCGTACTCCGTCACGAAACCGTCGTAGGTGGCGAAAACCGGCATAGACGCGGGCTGCCCCTTGAAGAGAATTTTCACCTGATAATAATGGCCCGCCTTGGCGTCGGCAGGGTTAGTAACCGGCACGACTTCGAGTTCCTGCCCCACGACCGTCGAGAAATTCTTGTCCGACGGAGACGCGTTGATTATCGCCTTTACGAATTTGTCGGTCATCGACGCGCGCAAAACCTTCACGCCTCTATCCTCCAAGGACTTGCGGGTTCCCGCCTGCCATCCGTCCGGCGTGACTGACCAGATGTCGCCACTCTTGTTCGCCATTACCACCACCGAGGAAGCGTCGTCGGGAATATTGACCGAAAAATCTATACGGAGGTCCGGCTCGTTCGGATTCAGCGCCGATTCGACAAGTTTGCCGTCCTGGAATATCCCGGCCTTGATCTTCGATATATCCTCGACCTCCTCTTTTTGGATGAAAATATGCGTGGACTGCAGCTCTATCGCAAGCACCTCGCCTTTCGCGGCGTCGAACTTGGATGGTTTCAGGATCAGTTCGTGCGCGAAAACCGGAGCGGAGCACACGGTCAGCAGGGCAAACAATGAACACATGTACATAAACTTACGCTTAAACATAAAAATCATCCTCCAATTTTTCTGATTTTTTATACTACTGCTCGGGAGACCTCCTTGATTCTGCTTCGCAACGCGTTACGAGGCGCATTCTATACATGTCCCCAACAGCGCACAAGCCCCCCAGGGGGATATTCGATTCGTAAAGAATGGCCGTCATTTGGGAAAACAGCTCTTTAAGTGCAAAGGATGCGGATTTCAGTTCACCAGAGCAGACACGAAGGGGAAATCGCCGCAAACAAAGTGCCTTGCGATCATTCTTTACGTCACCGGGTTTTCGCTGAGGGCTATCTCATCAATCGTTAACGTCTCGCCAAAGGCAGTGTTGGACTGGCTACGCGTATTTAGGCTTAGACCTGTCTATAGACAGGCGGCAAAATGCAGGAGGTAAAAACAGCGTGGAGAGCGCTACTTGTCAATGCAAAAATAGAAAATTTCCGCTGGCACGATATGCGGCATGATTTCGCCTCTCAGCTTGTGATGAAGGGCGTTGACCTGAACACAGTGAGGGAATTGATGTGCCATGAGAGTATGACAATGACCATGCGATACGCGCATCTCGCGCCGGAAAGCAAACTGAATGCCGTTCAAGTCCTCAACCGCCGCACCAAAGGCAGCAAGATAATCGGCAGGATACGCCAGGCGCAGAACGACTGAGGCAGCTCCCGTCGCCCCCTGACCGAACCGGCGTATCCCCGCGTAGACGGCCCCAGA
Organism: Synergistaceae bacterium; assembly: GCA_031269915.1. GTDB lineage: Bacteria > Synergistota > Synergistia > Synergistales > Synergistaceae > JAIRKI01. The sequence goes on along the minus strand of JAISYN010000141.1, from coordinate 248 downwards.
TTTCTCTCTACCGCCAAGAGAAAACAAGGCGAATATGACGCGCCCAGAGAGGCAAAACATCGGCCCGGGGCGAAAGTGTTCCATCTGCCCCGGGCCGTGCGTGATTGTTTTACCTTTGGAGTTACACGGCTTTGGCTTTGCGAGCGGCCCTTATCTCTTCGATGGCGCGGCGGGCCTTTTCAGCGCCTTTCGCAAGGTCTCGCCGTGCTTCATCTTTCGTCATTTTCGCGCGGCGTTCCGCGTTCTCT
>JAISYN010000222.1 GCA_031269915.1 Synergistaceae bacterium | reverse complement strand
AGGGAAGCAAACACCGGCGTGAGCCAGGCTTCGTGGGCTATCCGCTACGCGGCCTCCCTGCCGGGCGTTATGACTGTGCTCAGTGGTATGAGCAACCCAGAGCAGCTCGAAGACAATCTGAAAACTATGACAGATTTCAGCGCGCTTTCGGAGAAAGAGAGGGCGGTTATCGGCACGGCCGCCGCAGCGTACCGCGCTTCCGGAACGATACCTTGCACGGGTTGCGGTTATTGCATGGACTGTCCTGTCGGAGTCGATATTCCGCGCGTTTTCGCAGCTTATAATCACTATCGGACCATACTGGAGTCCACCAATGTAACTGTGGCGAACATCGTTTTCGGGAACACGTACACGCGTGTTCTGAACGAATCTCAGAAGGCGCACAACTGCGTGTCCTGTAGAAAATGCGTCGAACATTGTCCGCAGGGGATAGAAATCCCGAAGTTCATGAAGGATATTGCCGCTTTCGCGGCGGCTTGAAGCCTCATCCTCCGGCGGCCCGGATAAGCCTGTTGCGTATGGCCTCGCCGATTCCATGTTCCTCTGGGAGGTCGGCAATGATGCGTTTCGCGCCGCAGCGTTCCAGTTGTCTCAATACGTGGAACAGTTCGTGCGCGTATTCGTCGAGCGAGCGGAAGATGACTTTAACGGCATTTCCCTCCGGAGGCTGTCTCATGCCGAGATAACACCAGCTTCCCATCTCCTCGGAGAATATTTCCGTGTTGTCGTCCTTCCATAGGCGAATGTCTATCGAAGGGGAGTAATGTTTGTGTTTCGTTCCGGGAGACCTCGCCGTATTGGCGGGACTTCCGGCCTCAACGTCAACTATATGTTCCAGCATTTCACGCGTCACTCCTCCGGGGCGCAGTATGGTTATCTTTTCCCCGGTGGCGTCTATCACGGTCGACTCCACTCCTATCGGGGACGCGCCGCCGTCTATTATCATATCGACGGCGAGTCCCAGATCGTTCCGTACGATTTCCGCTGTGGTCGGACTGGGCCGTCCGCTTCTATTGGCCGAAGGAGCGGCTATCGGCAAGCCGGTCTCATGTATCAGATCAAGAGCGATTTGGTTCATGGGAACGCGCAGAGCCACTGTTTCGAGGTTGCCTCTTGTAACGAGAGGCACTATATCCGACGAGTAAAGAACTATCGTCAGCGGCCCGGGCCAGAAGTGCTGCATCAAAAGCTCGGCGGAAGGATTCATGTCGGCGTATAGCGACGCTTCTCGGATGTTCGAGACATGCAGGATCAGCGGATTATCCTGGGGTCTTCCCTTTGCCTCGAAGATTTTTCTCACCGCTCCGGCGTCCAGCGCGTTCGCCCCCAGCCCGTAAACAGTCTCGGTCGGGAACGCTACAAGCCCGCTGTTTCTTATTATCTCAGCGGCTCGTAATAGCGTGTCGCGGGTTGGAGCGAAAATGCCGCCCATTTCGCCGTATGATGATAAAAGCACGTCACATCCTCCTATTTGGCGATTCCCAGAACCGCCAGGGTTTCAGCGCGGAAATTCGGATAGTTTCCCCCTATGATGGCGTTTCGCGCGTTCCGCATCATTTTCACCAGGAAACGCAGATTATGCCAACTGCACAGCCTCGCTGCCAGAATTTCTCCGGCGCGGTACAGGTGGCGCACATAGGCCTTCGTGAAATTTTTACAAGCGTAACAATCGCAGGTTTCGTCTATGGGCGAAAAATCACGCTCGAAACGCGCGTTTTTTATGTTTATTCTTCCTGTGCTTGTGAGCAGGTTGCCGTTGCGTCCATTGCGCGTAGGCAGAACGCAGTCAAACATATCGACTCCGCGCGCCACTGATTCTATCAGATTTTCCGGCATTCCGACGCCCATCAGATACCGCGGTTTATCGCGCGGCAGAGTCACGTCGGCGACGTCAAGAACCCTGTACATTTCCTCGTGGGTCTCTCCGACGGAAAGTCCGCCTATGGCGTAACCGTCGAACCCGATTTCGACCAGCCGCTTCGAGCAGTAAGCCCGCTGATCCTCGAACAGCGCCCCCTGAGCTATACCGAACAGAGCCTGATTTTGAACGCCGCGCGAGGAAAAAAAATCACGGCAGCGCTCCGCCCATTTGAGAGTGCGTTCCATAGCGGCGCTGGAAACATCTTCAGTCGCCGGCAGTCTGACGCATTCGTCAAAACACATGACAATGTCGCTGCCGAGGCTCCGCTGTATTTCCATGGACGACTCCGGCGTCATGAAACGCCTGCTTCCGTCTATGTGCGAGCGGAATTCCACGCCGTCGTCCGTGACGCGCCGCAGTTCCGCGAGTGAAAATACCTGAAATCCGCCGCTGTCGGTAAGTATAGGGCGCTCCCAACCCATAAACCGGTGCAGGCCTCCGGCGAGTTCCACTGTTTCGGCCCCCGGACGCAAATGGAGATGATAAGTGTTACATAAAATGACCTGAGCGCCAATTTCATTCAGCTCCAGCGGGGTCATCGCTTTTACTGTTGCCTGTGTGCCAACAGGCATAAATACCGGGGTTTCTATCGTTCCGTGCGGCGTGACTAATTTCCCCGCGCGCGCTCCAGTAATCCGGCATTCGGCTGTTATCTCGAATTCAAACATGCACTTACCACCCGTTTGCTGAAACAGATATCTATTGAATATTATACAATACTTTGCGTAAAACCGTTAAAATAGAAAAGCGCTATTATGATAGTTCATTTTTTGTAGGAGGGGAAAATTTATTAAAGATTTCAAAAAGGCCGAATCGATTGACGTCCCGGACGATATTCTCTTTGGAAGAATAAAGCTTCATCAACCGGCCGAGGGAAGCGGTCCCCGCATCAGCGTGGATACGGTTTTGCTGGCGCGTTACGCGCGTATCAAAGCGAGTGAGCGCGTCGCCGAGATGGGGTGCGCCCACGGGGCGGTGAGCCTGATAATGGCAAAGCGAATGCCATCCGCCGGGTACGAGGGTTTCGACATCAATCCCGACCTGGTAAAATTGGCCGTCCGCAACGCGAAATTGAATAGCGCGGAGGAAACGGTAAAGTTTTTCGTCTCCGATCTCAGGGAACACAGAAAAAATTTCGCGCCGGAGTCATACGACGCGGTAGTGATGAATCCCCCGTACGACGAGCAGGGGAGCAGCAGGCCGAGTTCGGGCGACGCCATGGCCAAGGCGATGCACGGACGTACCTGCACTCTGTCCGAAGTGGTGGCCTGCGCGAAATATTTGCTGCGCAACCGGGGTAAATTTTTTCTCGTCATCAGAGCCAAAAGAATTGGCGAGCTGTTTCACCTGTTGTACGAGCACAACGTAAAGCCGAAAAGGTTCCGCGCCGTGCACCCAAAGCCGGACAGGCCCGCATCGGTGGTTCTCGTAGAGGCTGTTCGGGCTTCCGGCGACGGAGTGACTGCAGAACACCCTCTTTTTATACACGGTCCCGGCGGCGAGTACACAGAAGCCCTGCTCGATGCATATCGGCTGCCCGGCGAAGATTGATGCCGCTCTTTATAGTTCCGACTCCCATCGGCAATCTGGGCGACGTCACCTTACGAGCCCTGGAAACTCTCAGAGAAGCCGACGCCATAGCCTGCGAGGATACCAGGCGGACCTTGAAACTGTTGAACTTTTATGGCATTTATAAACCGCTGATTTCGTATCACAGGCATAACGAGCGTTCCCGGACCGAGGAGATAATGGTTCGCCTCAAAAGGGGAGACAGAATAGCGCTCGTGTCGGACGCCGGAACGCCCGGAATATCCGACCCCGGACGCGTGCTGATATCCGCCGCATACGCGAGAGGCGTCGAGGTCGACGCTCTTCCGGGGGCGAACTCCATACTTCCCGCGCTTCTAATGTCGGGAATACCGGCCGGAAAGTTTTTTTTCGCCGGTTTTCCGGAAGGCGGCGAGGCCGGGATATCGCTGTATCTGGCGCAATTGTCCCACATACGGGCGGCGTTGGTCTTTTTCGTCGCGCCTCACGATCTGGCGCGTTTCCTCTCCGAAGCAAACGGGGTCTTCGGTTGCAGACAGGCGGCGCTTGTCCGCGAAATAAGCAAGGTTCATCAGGAGTCGATACGGGGGACACTCTCGGAACTCATCCGCGTCTGTGATGAACGCGAGATGAAAGGCGAGATGGTTTTAGTCGTGGAAGGCGCGCCGGAAGTGGACGAAAGAGCCCCCGCGGAAGACTGGCAAAAACTTGCCATGGAGATGAAAAAAACGGGAATTTGGAATAAAGTGATTGCCAATGTGCTATTTGCGAGTTATGGTATACCTCGTAATCAGGTGAAGAAATTTTTGTCTCGGGAGGAGTCAGACATTGAACGGGAACGATGATAATTCCGGATTTTATATTACGACGCCGATTTACTATGTCAATGACGTGCCGCACATCGGTCACGCCTACACCACGATAGCATGCGACGCGCTCTCTCGCTGGCACAGAATGAGAGGCGACGGCACGCGTTTTCTGACCGGCACCGACGAACACGGGCAGAAGATACAGCAGGCCGCCGAAAAGCGCGGCATGAAGCCGATAGAACTCTGCGACGAGGTCGTGATGAACTTCAAAAAACTGTGGAAGGCCCTCGGAATCTCCAACGATGACTTCATACGCACCACCGAGGAACGCCACATAAAGGTCACCCGGTATTTCTTCGAGAAACTCATGGCGAGCGACGACATATACAAGGGCCTCTACGAGGGCTGGTACTGCGTCCCGTGCGAAACTTACGTTCCGGACGCCCAAATGGGCGAGGATATGCTCTGCCCCGACTGTAAAAGACCCCTCGCCCGCATGTCCGAGGAGAGCTACTTCTTTCGCCTCTCGAAGTATCAGGAAGCGCTTATAAGGCGCTACGAAGCGCGCCCGGACGCGATCATGCCGCGCGTCAGATACAACGAGGTTATGAATTTCATCAGGAGCGGCCTTCAGGATCTCTCCGTATCCCGCACCACTCTGAAGTGGGGCATTCCCGTGCCCGGCGACGAACGCCACACGGTGTATGTCTGGCTCGACGCTCTCATCAACTACATATCGGCCGTCGGATATCCCGAACCGGGCGGGAAATGGGAGTCCTGCTGGCCTTGTGTGCGTCACATGGTGGGCAAGGACATCATCAGGTTTCACGCGGTCATCTGGCCGGCCGTTCTGATGGCTATGGGGCTCAATCCCCCCGTTCGCGTGTTCGCCCACGGATGGTGGACGGTCGAGGGGGACAAAATGTCCAAATCCAAGGGCAATGTCGTCGATCCCTTCGAGATGGTCGATATCTACGGCGCGGATTCTTTCAGATATTTCCTTTTGAGGGAGGTGCCCTTCGGCAACGACGGAGATTTCTCGGAGCTGGGCATGGTGAACCGCGTCAATTCCGATCTCGCCAACGATATAGGCAACCTCTTGAACCGTACCCTTCAGATGATAGAAAAATACCGCGGCGGATGTTTGCCGCCGTCCGCGGTATTTGAGCGTTCGTGCGACGCGGACGCGGCCCTGCGCGGCCTCGCCGAAAAGACGCTCGCCGGCATGGATTCCCAGATGAGCGATTTTTCTATGGACGGCGCCCTGAAAACCCTGTGGGTACTGATAGGGGCCGGAAATAAATATATAGACGAGACGCAGCCGTGGAAACTGGGCAGGGACGACCCGGACGACAGATTGGATATAGTCCTGCGGACGCTGTGGGAGGTTTTGCGCCTCGCATCCATGCTGATCTTCCCGTTCATGCCGGAAACCGCCGCGCGTATGCGTTCACAGCTCGGGCTGGAAGAAGATATCTCCGTCGAGCGCTATCCTGATTGGAAATGGGGCGCTCATCTGGAGCCGGTTTCCGTCAAAAAAGGCGGCGTGCTGTTTCCCCGGATAGACATTCCCAAATGGAAGGCGGACTATGACGCCCGCATGAAATCCCGCGCGGAAGCCCTCTCCGCCGGCTCGGGAAACGTTTCGGCCGTCTCTTTCGACACGGAGCGCAAACCAGCGATAGAAATCGACGACTTCAAAAAACTTGAAATTCGCGTCGCGCGTATAGAAAGTGCAGAAAAGATCGAAAAAGCGTCCAAACTTTATAAACTCGGCTTGGATCTCGGTTTTGAACGCCGCTTCATAGTGTCGGGCATAAGAGAATTTTTTACCCCCGAACAACTGATCGGCAAAAAAATACTGGTGCTGTGCAACCTGAAACCGGCCGTCTTTCGCGGGGTGGAGAGCAACGGCATGCTTCTCGCGGCCGAAGCCCGCGACGGCTCTGGCGAGATACTCTCCCTCGCCGTGGTGGACGGGGATTTTCCGCCTGGCGCTCCTGTACATTGAGCGATCGCGCTGGCTTGGGATGGATAGTTAAATAAAACTTTTCGATTCGCACTGTCATCTCGATATGGAAGAATTCAGCGGCGACGTCGGGGATGTCCTGTCCCGGGCGCGCGCAGCCGGGGTATGCCGTGCGCTGCTCGCCGCCTGTGACGGGCCTTCCTGCGCCGCAATCGTACAGTTGGCGGATAGGTATAAAGAGTGCGGCGTCGAGCTTCTGGCGTCGGCCGGCATTCACCCTCACGAGGCCGCGTCCGCGTCGGAGGGTTTGCCGGACGGGTTGAAGTCTATGGCGTATTCGAGCGGGATATCGGCTGTTGGAGAAATAGGTCTGGATTATTATTACGACAATTCACCGCGTGATGTTCAGCGGCGCGTATTCAATCTTCAGCTTGAACTGGCGTCCGAAGCGAAAAAACCGATACTTATCCATCTGCGCAACTCGAAAGAACGCGGTTCGGGTGACGCCTACGGCGAGGCGATGGCCATGATGAAAAGCCGTACCGGCCTGAGCGGAGTGATACACTGTTTTTCCGGGAACACGGACGACGCCCGCCGCGCGCTTGATATGGGTTTTTACATATCGTTCGCCGGGCCCATAACGTATCCTAAAGCCGCGGCACTGCGGGAGGCCGCCGTCTATGCGTCGCTCGACATGATACTCTGCGAGACGGATTCCCCCTATCTCGCTCCGCAGCAGAAGCGCGGCAGGCGCAACGAACCGGCTTTCGTCCGCGATGTATACGACAAAGTAGCGGAGGTTCGCGGCATATCGCTGGAAGAACTCTCCGAAGCCGTATGGCGGAACGGGGAAAATCTTTTCGGGGCCTCGCCGCTCACGCGCTTTTTTTGATCTCCCCGCTCTCTTTAAGAGCGAACGATATGCACTTCACGGGGCACTTCGCGGCGCACGCGCCGCAGTTGACGCATTTAGCGCCGTCTATGGCCGCGAGGTTGTTCCCGAGCGTTATCGCCTGGACGGGGCAGTTGCGGGCGCAGACGCCGCAGCCTATGCACCCCGCCGA
>JAISYN010000221.1 GCA_031269915.1 Synergistaceae bacterium | reverse complement strand
TCATTTTTCGTGGACAGGGATGACAGCGCTTCATTCAGAATTCGACTCGCCTGATTCGGGGATTTCTCCATTTGGCTTGCTAATTCCTGCCTTGCCGTATCTGTTCGTATTGCCTTCGCATAGGCCGCCGGATTTTTCTCTTTCAGTATGGCGAGTTCCGCGCTTGTAAGCTGCTGCCCGTTGTTTGCTTTTGAGAGAATGGCCTGATATTCCGAATCATCTGTCGTTGCCGCGGATATGCTGGATGTAGATGTGCCGGCGCTTTTGCCTAACGTTATCTTCCCTTCGGTTTCTTTGGAAACATTCTCTGATTTCTCCGATGACGACTCTTTAGTAACCGCCGTCGTTTTTGCGATATAGTCCGTGTTACCCACTACCGTTATTTGTGACAATGACAACGCCTCCGTTTCACTGTATTGTTATAAACCACTGTGATATATGCCGCATGCGGTTATCCCGGCGCCGATTTGTTTCACCCGTCCGATGACAACGACTGTATTCCTCACCCGGACAGGCTCACCGAAGACTGGTATCCCTGCGTTTGAATATACAAAACGCAAAGCTGGCCCGTGAGATTGGCCTCGCTTCATCATCTTCCCCTTTCAAAACCGCCTCAGCCAGTTTTGCGGGGATGCCGGCCGCGCCTCCTTTCTCCGATATTTTCGGCTTGTGAACGCTGATACTGCGCTAAAAACCGTTAAGAATTATTATCAAAGCGTAAAGAATTGCAAAGGCTTCCAAGCTATGCGTTAAAATCAATATCGTTATCGAATTGAATATAAACTGGGGGCGTGGGATATAAAAAACATACTTGCGATAGATGACGACACGGAACTTTGCAAACTGCTCGATGACTATTTCACGTCCGAGGGATTCGGCTTTGCCTGCGCTCATTCCGGAGACAAGGGGCTTGATTTTCTGGCTTCATACCGGTGCGACATTATAATATTGGACGTTATGCTTCCGGGGAGAGACGGTTTCGAAATTCTCAGGGAGATAAGGGACATTTCGTCCATTCCCGTGATCATGCTTACAGCGAAAGGAGACCATATCGACAGGGTAATAGGGCTTGAAATAGGGGCGGACGATTATATCTGCAAACCGTTCAGTATGCGCGAGCTATCGGCAAGGGTCAGGGCAGTGCTTCGCCGGTTCGAGGCTTCCCCCGGGATAGCGTCTCAGGATATTATTTCACTGATCGATCTTGAAATGGATTTGAAATCACGTTCCGTCAAGATTGGCGGGAAACGGATTTCTCTCACAAATGTCGAATTCAGGCTGTTGGAATCCCTTTTGTCATGCGCCGGCAGAGGGGTATCCCCAGAACAGCTTTCCGTGGATGTCCTGGGGCGCAGCCACTCGCCGTTCGACAGGAGCCTGAGCGTACATATCAGCAAATTAAGACGAAAACTCGGCTCTTATCCGTGCGGGAGCGAACGCATTAAAACCTTGAGGGGAGAGGGATTCATTTATGTTTTTCCCGAAAACGGAACTTCTGAGGAAAATCCGTCATAAATTATGAAAATAACGGGATTCCCTTTGTTTTGGAAAATATATCTGACTCTGTTGTTGGTGCTTTTTCTGCCGATGATTCTGTTTACGCTGCTGCGGACGGTGCGGGATCAGCGCGGGCAAATACCGATGGGGGGAATGGGAAAACAGATTGAATGGGTAGCGTCGGAACTTGCCGATCTATCGGAGCCTGTGCCGAGTGAAAATATGATCCCGTGGATCGAAGACGTTAAAAAAGCCAGTGGATTTGATATTTGCGTAAGCCGCGACGGTTCGGTTTTTCACATGCCGGACTTCGAGTGGTTCGAGGCAAACGCGCGCCCTGGCAAACCCGGTTGGCCTCCGGCGCCCCCGAACCCCATAGTCGCGTCTTCGGCTTCGCGTTCTGGCCGTACCACTGTAATAGCGGCACTGCGGCCTTTTCATGTCCCGGGAGGCAACCCTCTTTTGCGAAACGTGACGGTGTTGATGCTGGTGGCGGGCATCTCCATTGTCTTTAGTTTTATGTTGGTTCAAAATTTCATGACCCCTTTATCCGAACTGAGGCGCATTACCTTGAAGCTGGCGGGCGGGGATTTATCCGTAAGGGTTGGGTTTGGGGTGACGGGACGCGGCGACGAGATAGCGGATTTGGGCACGAGCTTCAATAAAATGGCGGAATGCGTGGAAAGCCTCATATCCTCCCAAAAGAGGCTCTTAAGCGATATTTCACACGAAATCCGTTCCCCTTTGCAGCGTATGGAGGTCGCTCTCGCGATCTTGCGAAGGGAGTCAAATATCGAAAATGAAATGTATATAGACCGGTTGGAGCTGGAAATATACCGTATCGACAATATGGTGGAGGAGTTGTTGACGCTGGCGCGCCCGGACGGCGTGATCCTGACGCGGACCGAGCGATTGGATCTGGAAGAAACGATAGAGAGCATTATCGATGATATCGAGTTTGAAACAGGGGAAAAGAAAAATATCACCGTTGACACGCAAAAATTATCGGTATCGGGAGACGCGGCGCTCCTGAATCGCGCGCTCAGCAACGTGATACACAATGCGATCCGTTACGCCCCTTCCGATACAGGGATAGAAATAAAAGCTCACAGAGACGGCGAACGCGTAGCGATAACGGTCAGAGATCAGGGGCAGGGCGTTCCGGACGATGAACTCGATAAGATATTTTTGCCGTATTATCGCACCGACAAGGCGCGGGAGAGATCCAAAGGCGGAGTGGGGCTGGGTTTGGCGATAACGAAACGCATCGTTGAAAACCATGGAGGCGAGATAACCGCTGCGAACGGTCCGGCGGGAGGGCTTATAGTTACGATAATTCTGGATTCCGCAATTAATGGGGATGGGAAGAAGGGCATTTTGAGCGCAAATATAACCAATAAATAATCGAAATACCTCTCACTGAAAAAATGCGAGCACTCAGTGAAAAGCCGAGACAATGAAGGCTAATTATTCAGCATTTCTTTATTTGATACGCACGCTAAAGGTTTCGCTTCAGAACGAATCTGTTGAACGCGATGTAGCCCACGACTATGAGCGGCGAGAGGGAGACGGCAGCCAAAGCCCTGGCGAGGCCGATGTAGTCGGCCAGCATACCTATGGGAGACGCCGCTATATTGGCGAAACCCCACGATACGCCCATGACGAGCGAACTCGCGGAGCTTCTGTTGTCCGGAACGTACTCTTGCGCCATCGCGAGCGTTACGGGGTTCGTGGCGGATATGCAGGCTCCTCCCAGCACGAAGAGCGCGACCGAGGCCATGCCGTCCATCAGCACCGCCGGGAAGAGGAATATAGGGGACAGGACGAGCATCACCGTTATAACCCTCTGCTTGCCGAACATGTCGGCTAGTTTGCCTCCGGCCAAATTTGCGGCGGCCCCGGCGAGAGTGAAGGCGAAGAGGACAGCGCCGCCCATCTCCAAGCTCCCGCCCCGGCTCGTGACGAGCATTGGCAGAAACACCCTTATTCCCTGCGATGTAGCGTCCCTCACTATGGAGATCACGACGAGCGGCAGGCATATCGCGAGCACCCTGCCGGTGCTCTTGAAAAAACTCTCGCTCTTGAGCGCTCCCAGGGCCTCGCCGGAGGCGGAGGGTAGGATTATGTTCCTGGACGGCAGAAAATGCCTCGCCGTCAGTATGAAAGCGAACAATGGCAGAAGGGCCAGCGGCACGAAATTAGGCCCCGCAAGACCCAGCAAAAAGACGCCGTAGAGCGGGCTCACCGCGGAGCCGAGCGTTCCGGCCGAGGCAAATATGGCGAGGTATGCCCCAAGGCGGCTCGAACCGCCGGCCATCCCTGTGATGCCGTGGCCCTGAGGGTGAAAACCCGCCGTCCCGCACGCCATCACGGTCACGAAGAGCAGCGCCGCTCCGTAATTCGGAGCCACGGGGAGAAGGTACGCCCCCAACGCCGTGAAGAAGGGGGCCCATAGGGCAAACGTCGGCTTATCGCGCTTGTCCGCGAGGAAGCCCGCCAAAGGCTGCACCATAATATTC
>JAISYN010000161.1 GCA_031269915.1 Synergistaceae bacterium | reverse complement strand
CCGCCCGCGCGAAACGCTCCCAAAAACCATTTCGGCCGCTCGCCATTTTTATCTCCGGCGCGCCCTCATTTAAAAAAATGAAACTGTGGAAAGCTCAGCGCCAACGCCACTGCCAGCGCGATGCACTCCGATTTTTTCTCATTTTTCGGCGAATCCGAATACGGCGGAATAAAATGGAGATCGCGCAACTTCAGCAGGCTGTTTTCAAGCTGCTCTTCCGAGGCTTGCAGCGAGGCAATATCTATCTTCGCTAACTCGCTGAAGTCGATTCCGGTTCGCGCACTCCAATCCTCCATCTCCGCGTTGAAATCGCGCGGCGAAGACGCGAGGGCGCTTTGGACTTCCGCGAGGCTGGCGGCCGCCGCGGGATACCCGCCTTTCAGCGCGGACTCGAACCACCGCGAGGCGATTATTAAATTCCGCTTCACTCCGACGCCGTCGCGATACATCTCGCCGACGCGGTTTTGCGCGATGGGCAGCCCCATCTTGGCCGCCGCCTCGTGGTTCCTGGCGGCTTCCGCCAGATCGGGCGCCGTGCCGTCACCGTTCTCGTACATGAGGCCGAGCATATATTTTGGCATAGCCCCGCCAAAAGACGCGGCCCTCTTTGCCTCGCCGAAGCCCGGCGCCGGTTCCCGCCACTCTTCATAAGGACTGATCGAATCCGGCGATTCGATCAGTCCAAGCGCCGCCGTTTTTTCCGCGTCCGCTTCCGGGATTGAGCGGAAAACGAGGACAAACATCACGAGCGCGTGAAAAAGAATTTTCATGGCGAACAGCGAGGAACCGCGAAACAGCGGCAAAACCCTTGAACGCGGAACATTTTTTTTCATCGAGAACACCGGCTTTCCTCTAGATTTTGCGTTCTATATATACATATACGTTTTTTTCAGAAAATCTTACGGGGTTTGCCCCGGCGGAACCGAATCGCGCCCCTGCCCGCCGCTCGCGTCATTGGAAACTATCTCGATGCGGTACATCTTTTCCCCCGGCATTGCCAGGTTGAAAAACCTTCTGGCCGCTTCAATCACGCCCTCCCGGGTCGCATAAAACTCGTTTTCCATCTCAAGCTCCTGATTTTTCCGCATGATGCCGGCATATTCGTCCATTCTCGATTCAAGCGCGTCCGACATCCGCTCGATCCTGCCTATTTCCTTGAAAAAGGCGGCGGCGTTGACCGCGGCGATAAATGTCAAGACCGCGTAAATCAGGAGCCATCTTATCCTGGGCATTTGAATCCGCGTCATGCCGTTTCTTCCTCCGTTTCGGTTCGCCCCTTCAAACATCAAACGCGCGCAAATACTTTTTTTCAAACCGCTCACGTCCTCCCGCATCGCTTTAAACGTCAGGCGGCGCGTTTGCCGATCATGCCGCCCGATATCTTTATATATGGTATATACCGCTCCCATGGCGGACGGCAGTTTCAGTCCTTGATATAGAGCGACGGCGTAATACCCGGCAGGCCATCGAGCGGCGAGTCGATGTCGGTGATCGTGGCGGCGAGCAGTTTCCAGCCGTCGTCCGTCCATTTGTACAGGACATTGACAAAGGCCATGTTGTCCGCGTTACTGCTTCCGTTGATCGTCATCGCGCCATATAGCTCGTCACATCCGTCGCCGTCCGTGTCGGCTGTGCCCGCGTAACGAAAACCCCAATCCAGCCACGGTTTATAATACTCCGTGTCAATGGGATCGCCTTCGGGAGAGAAAATACTGTTGTCACGGGAGCGATTACTATAATCGATGACTGTTTCCGCTTTGTATTCGCCGACGCCGTTGGAGAATTTGGCCGAAACATATATGTCGAACCCGGGACGCCGTTCCACGTCGATTTCGGGATATGAGAATCCTCGCAGCGCGTCCGTCGACACGCGCTGCGCGCCGAGATGGAGAAACGAATATCCCAGAGACGCCCAATGTTCGTCCTCTATGTACGTATATTCCTCCGAATCTAACAGTTCCCGAAATTCGCCTCCTTTAAAAGAAACCACCGTGACGGCGCGGATGACGCTGCTAATGCTGATGTCGAAAAGTAAAAATATCTCGCTGATCCCGTCGCCGTCGAAATCGCACAGTTTAAAGTCCTCTTTGTGGCTCCCGTCAGGGATGTTGCGGGTCAGTCCGTAATATTTTTTATCCGCCTCGCCGGGGACCGTGACCCTCAAAAAATAACTGACACACTCGGCGCTATATATCGCGCCTTCGGCGTATTGGCCGGGTTCCTCGTCGTCTGTTTCATCACCGTACCAGCTTGGCTCGTAATACCTTGTTTTTGTCTTCGACCAAACGCTTTCCATGATGGGATCGCCCATAAATTCGATCTTCACCTCGCCGCCGTCCCCGAAAAAATCGCCGGTCGCCTCGCCAAAGACGAGGAAATATTCTTTGTGCCGAGCGGAATACTCGAGCCGTGGCAGCGCCGTTCTTTCGCAAATGGTTTCAAAAGCGCCGGTCTCCATAAATTCCCCTTCCCCCCCGTACACGCAGTTGTGGAGCACGTAGTCAAACGCGCGCATTCCGTCCCGGTCGCGTATGTTCGCGTCCGCGCCGGAGTCAAAAAGTGCGTTTATCGTTTCGAGCGAGTTCGCGCCGTCGTATGACACGTATGACCCGACAGCCTTTATCAAGGCGGTGTTGCCGGAGTCGTTTACGGCATTCACGTCAGCGCCCGCGGAAACCAGCGAGGAAATTATCCCGCCGTAGCTCATTAATGCCGTCGGCTGCCGCGCGATCAGTATCAACGCCGTGTTCCCCTCCGGATCGCGAACGCGCGGGTCGGCCCCGTGCCCGATCAGGTCGTCCACCATCATGTGGGCAAAACTGTTAGCGGCGGCAAAAAGAAGGGCAGTCATACCGTCGTTGTCCTTGACATTCACGTCCGCACCCGCCGCCGCGAGAATCGCGGTTCTTTCTTCGGGGAACCGGCCGCTGCTCATGTTGAATGTCTGGATGCGCATCAGGGCCGTTCTGCCATAGTTGTCCCGGGCGTTCACGTCAGCCCCCGCCGCGATAAGCATCTCCATGATCTCTTTTGTAGGGCCGGTCGCGGCGTGCATCAACGCGGAGGAGCCATCTTCGTCCCGGGCGTTCACGTCAGCGCCGTCGCGAATCGCGGCTTCGGCCTCCGCCGCCGTCCCATTCGCGCAGATATCGAAAAAACTTGGTTCATCCGCCGCCTCCCGGACGGTATAACTGCCGCCGCCGGGTTTGACATCCCCAAACAGCGTGACCTCCCTCACTTTGCGGCCGGCGACACTGACGCGTATCTTTTGCTTTCCCGTGCCCAGCTTCATTAACACCGTGCCGTCTTTGCCTGTGAAATATTTCTGGGGCGGGTTGTCGGCGGCGACCGCCGCGCCGCGTATGAGGTTCGCGTCCGCGTAGCGCGCCTTCACAGTTACCGGGTACAGTATCTCGTATTTTGAGGATGAGGATGTGAAGATTGAAGACGCTAGATTTATTTTTAAAGCGGGGCGGATGGCGTAACTGTTACCGACGCGGCCGTCGCCGTATCTGTAGTCGAATAAGCTGGCGCCGTCGTAGACGCCGGCGTATTCGACGTTCGCCGCGTTGTCACCGTAACTGCCCGGCGACCGAAGCCACCATTCGTATTTCCAACTCAATTCTCCTTCATACGCATTAATTCTGCGGTCCGCGTCATCCGCGAAAAACTTGTTATTTTTCGCTTCATCAGCGCTCAAAAGGAACACTTTGGACGCGGCCTTCCTGTCCGAACCCCCGGACTTGCCGCCATAGAGGTAAGCGCTGTTCACTATCGCGCCCTGTTCTCCCTCGCTGAAGGCGGCGTAGTAGAAATCGTCGTTCAGCCAGTATTTGAGGTTGGAACTGTCCCAGTCGTTGCCGTCGGACGAAGAGTTGTTGAATTGCCTTACCGCCACGGCGTCCTCCGCGAGAAGAAACGCCATCGTGCTGCCATCGTCTGTCTTGCCGACTTCCAATATCCGCCATATAATCGGTTTGCCGTCGTACTCCCCGAATGCTATCCACCTGTGCTGATCGGTCCAATAACCGCCGCGGAGGTTTTTCGCGTCCCCCGGCACGGCTGAGGCGGGGCCGGCGGACAGAAATGCGGCCGCGAGAACAGCTATCGCCAGCGCCAACCGGAAAAATTTTTGCGTTTTACTCTTCATTGTCATCTCTCCCTTGAGGAACAACCTCAATATCCCCGGAAACGGCTTCCCGCAACAGCGCCATTATTTCCGATTTATTTTCACTCTTGTTGTCTTCCGCGAACTTCAATACCGTCTTACCGTCTTTGTTCTTTGCGTTGACATCCGCTCCCGCGCTGACGAGCGCGGTGATTATTTCCGCGTTTGCGTTGTTAATCGCCACCCACATCAGCGGCGTCATACCGTCCTCACGGGCGGCGTTGACGTTCGCTCCGGCTTCTTCTTCTCATTTCGACACGTCCCCTCATCATCCGAATCTCGCCGGCGCTCATTCCAAATCGACGGTATAGCTGCCGCCGCCGGGTTTGACATCCCCAAACAGCGTGACCTCCCTCATTTTGTCGCCGGCGACGCTGACGCGTATCTTTTGCTTTCCCGTGCCCAGCTTCATTAACACAGTGCCGTCGCTCCCGGTGAAATCTTGCTGTTTCGGGTTGTCGGAAGCGACCGCCGTGCCGAGCATGAGGTCCGCGTCCGTGTCGCGCACCTCCACCGTAACGGGGTACAGTATCTCGTACTTTGAGGATGAAGATGTAAAGATTGAAGACGCGAGATTTATTTTTAAAGCGGGGCGGACGGCCCTCGAGCGACCGACGCTGGAGTTGGTGTTGCCGCCGTAGACCTCGCCGACGTCGTGGACGTCCGCCGCGTTGAGACCGAAATCGCCCGGCGACCGAAGCCACCAATCCTCTCCAATCGATCGGTCCGCGTCGTCCATGCTCAAAAGGAACACTTTGGACGTGGCCTTCCTGCCCGAACCCTCATACTCGCCGCCATAGTAATAAGTGCGGTTCACGATCGCGTCCTGCTCCTTCTCACTGAAGGCGGCGTAGTAGAAATCGTCGTTCAGCCAGCGTTTGATTTCGGAACTGTTCCAGTCGTTGTCGCCGTCTAGGTTGAACCTCCTATCTTCCTCGACATAGCCGTCCGCGAGGAGAAATGCCATCGGGCTGCCATCGTCTGTCTTGTCGACTTCCAATATCCGCCATATAATCGGTTTGCCGTCGTACTCCCCGAACGCTATCCACCTGTGCTGCTCAGTCCAATGCCCCTCGCGGAGGTCTTTGGCGTCGCCCGGCACGGCTGAGGCAGGGACGGCGGACAGAAGCGCGGGCGCGAGGAGCGCTACTATAAGCGCGAGCGCGATAAATTTTGACATTTTACTCTTCATTTTCATCTCTCCCTTGCGGAACAACCTCAATATCCCCGGAAACGACTTTCCGTAGCAGTGCCGATATATCTGATAACCAATTTCTTCTTCTCATATCGGATCGCCCTTTCATCATCTGAATCTCACCGGCACTCATTAACAACAGACGGCACGTTTAACGATCATGCCGTATATGCCGCTCCTCTTGAATTTCTTACGTCCCTCGGCGATTTTCAGGGCGTCGTTTTTTCGCGGATGATTTTAAAAGCGCCGGTCTTCATAAATTCCCCGTTCTCAAGAGCGTAGTCGAGCGCGCGATGCCCATGCCCGTCCCGGATATTCACGTCCGCACCGGCGTCAATGAGCATGTTTATCGTTTCGAGCGAGTTTGTGTCTTTCTCGTACGACCGGATTGCCTCGATCAACGCGGTCCTTCCGGCGTCGTTTACGGCATTCACGTCCGCGCCCACCGCAACCAGTGAGGAAATTATCCCGTCGTAACTCATCAATACCGTCGGCTGCCGCGCGACCAGTATCAAAGTCGTGTTCCCCTCCGGGTCGCGAACGTGCGGATCGGCCCCGTACCCGATCAGATGCTCCACCATCATGGGGACAAAACTTTGGTCGGCGGCGAAAAGCAGGGCCGTCATGCCGTCATCATCTTTGATATTTACGTCCGCGCCGGCGGCCACGAGAATCTCGGTCATTTCTTCGGGGCTCCAGTGGCTGGTCATGCTGAACATCTGGACGCTCATCAAAGCCGTCATGCCGTAGTCGTCTTGCGCGTTCACATCAGCGCCCGCCGCGATAAGTATCTCCGCAACCTCTTGTATCTGGCCGGTCGCGGCGAGCGTCAGCGCGGTACGACCGTCTTCGTCTCGCGCGTTCACGTCGGCGCCGGCGGATATCAGGCGCCGCGTTTCCTCGGGCGAAAGCGATTCCGCTTCATCCAGCATTTGCATCAGCTCCCGCGTCGCCGCGTTTTCCGCGAACGCTTCGCCACCAAGACAGGCAATGATCGCCGATATCACGAAAGATAAAAATATTTTTTTCACCGCCAAACTCCCCTCTGATTTCAAGTAATTCTTATGAAATAATCGTTACGGGAACCTCTCGCGGCGCGCATTAACAGGGTGTCTCCGTTCTAATTCCTGGAGTTGACGTCGGCGCCGTTTTCCAGCAAATACGACATCAACCCGATAGACTCAAAGATTTCCCCTAAGGATGGTCGATTGGAAGATTTGCCCGGTCGTCCGCCGGCTGCCAGCCAAGAAGTATTTTGTCTTCGCCGTCTGAAGTGAACGCAATATGCGGGAGGCGCGGCTCCCGCATATTGAAACCGTCAAACCCGAAACATAGGCTATCTCGATATTGGATTGCGCGCCGTTTTCGCTTTTTCGACCGTTTCGCTACAGCTTTTTCAGCTCTTTTTCTATCGCGGCCCTGTATGTTTCCTCGTCATTAGAACCAACGATCGGCTCGCCGACTATGCGTCCTTTGGAATCGACAAATATCGTGGTCGGGATATATTCCACCATGCTTTCCCTGAGAGAATCCATGCTTGAGTCGTACAATATCTGGACAAAATCGGCCCTGGAACGCTCCAAAATTTCTTTGGCTTCGCTTTCGGCGCTTTTATCTTTGGCCGTCACGTCGAGTATGATCCCCACCAGTTGGGAATCTTTTGGCATGGAACGCGCAAGACTGGCGAGGTCCGGCATTTCACGGACGCAGGGCGGGCACCATGTCGCCCATAAATTTACCATCGTGAGCTTGCTGCCTTGAAAAATATCGCTCGTGACCGGCTTGCCGTCGAACGTCCGCGATTTGAAGCTGAAAGTCTGCGCGGCCTCCGAGGCAGTGCTCAGCGAAAAAACCAGCAGCGCGATCGCTATGACCAACGAAACCAAACGTTTTTGAAACTTCACGTAAAAACATCCCCTTTCAGGATTTCAGATTTAGGCGCATACTCACGTAATACCCGCCGCGACAAATATCTTACAAATTTTTTTTCGCCATATCTCACCTCACTGCCAGTTCCCCATCAGTATGAACGGCGCCCAGAAGTACGGGTGGCTGTAGCCGCGATATTGGGGAGACTCGCCGCGCGTTCCTCCGATGTTTTTCTTGGTCGCTTTCTCGCCCCTTATCACCGCCGCATACGCTTCGGTCTCCTCGATCCGCCCGTCGATGAACTCGGCCTGCGTCTGGCGAAGGGCCTCCGCTTTCGTCATGCCCTCCTGCTGAAGCAACTCGTAAAAATGGGGCATGAAAACACCCGTCGACGCGTCGTTGATGGACCAAAGAGTAGCCATCACGGACTTCGCTCCCTGCATTTGCGCCAATACTCCAAGCCCCTCCATCTCTCGGCCCGCGCCTTCGCCAAAATCTATCCCGGTATTGCACGCCGAAAGCGTCAGTTGATCCACTTTCTCAAAATTAAAAGCCCTATCGCGTACTCTCTTCAAAGTCAGCTCTCCGCCGTCGCCGAGGAGGAGAAAAGAATCTGCCGCAGTGCCGGGCTTCAGGCTGAAATGAGTAGCGACGTGAACGAAGGACGCTCCGCCTTTTAGCGCGGCGATGAACGCGGATTCCGTAAATTCCCTGTTCAGGCGTATCGTTCCCGAAATTACGCCATCTTTATCTTTTTTATCCTTCCTTTTGACGATGAATTCCAGTTCGGCGCTCACCGCCGGAAGTTGGCTGAAACCACGAAGCGGTTCCGAGACACCCAGAGCCGCCGCCTCCCATATCTTAGCGTTACGTTTATTCGCCAGCTTCTCCTTAATCGCGTCCGTAAAGACGGTAACGGCGTACTTTTCGGCAAGCCAGCCAGTTCCGTCGTGCAACGCTGCCATCGGAACATACCGTAGAGGGCCATGCAGAGAAAACATCAGGGTTTGAGCATTGTTTCTGATCAAATCTCCCGATATAGGCGCTATCAAAATGTCGTATAGTTCCTTTGCCACCGGCCTGGGATCTTTTCCCCCGGGATTTTCAAGACTTTCGCGGAAATCCAGGATTTTTGCGAAAAGTTCCTTTTGTGATATCGGCGAATTGATGTGAACTTGTCCGTCGGCGGTCGTAAGTATGAGCCATACATGTTCCGGTGTTACGAGTGTATGAATTAAAACCGTTCCATCTCCCGTCTCCTTTAAATTTTTCTGGAGATACTCAAGGTACCCCGAACTCGTCGCGGCAAGTTTTGGCTCGCGTCCCGTCCCTGTTTTCAGCTCAGTTTCGAGCCGGTCCAGAAAGACAAAAAGGTCGTTGGTGAGAGCACTTAAAGCGTTATCTACCTTCGCCAGCCGTTTCCCGTCGGCGCTTGAATTCCACTTCGCGTCCGGGATTTCTCCTTTCTTTTTCAACAGTTCGGCTTGTTCTTGGTAGTACGCGAATAATTGACTGCTAATTTCATGAAAGCGGTCGGCTTGTTTTTGTTCGAGATTGGTGTATTCTGCGGTAGTAATCCTTGGATCGGTTTTTTCATCCCTTTGAATGTAGTCGAAGAACTCTTCCTCTTTCAGCATGGACAACACCTGCTGTGCCTCAGGGATTCGGCCTTCTTCCACAAGAAGATCGGCTAGGGATAGATATGCAAATTCCTTAGATTGAAGAAAAGATTTTTGCAGGTCTTCATCCAAGACCGTCAAGCTCGTGCGAACCTTCTGGGTTATATTGACGGCCATTTTTTTATAAAGGATGGCCGCGTCTTTTTGCCTCATCGAGTTGTAAAATTCTCCCAAAAGGTAGAAAGAGTAGGCGGTATCCGGGTGTTCCCCGCCTAAAATTTTAAGATTAACGGCCAGCGCACGCTCATAAAATTCCTCCGCCTTCGCGTAGTCGCCGAGTTTGTAGTAGTCATATCCCAAATTCGCAAGAGACTTAGCGGCGTCCGGGTGCTCCTCGCCCAAAATTTTAAGCCGGATCGCGAGCGCGCGCTCGTCGTATTCCTTCGCCTTCGCGTAGTCGCCAAGGCCGCGATGGTCGACCGCGAGCGACGAAAATGTTCGCGCGTTATCTTCGTCGTCTTTTTTGCCCGCTTTGTGCCGAAAGGAGCGTATCTCCTCGTGATATTCTTTTGCTTTACCGTAGTCGTTGAAATGGTAGTACGCATTTCCCAGATTGTTCAAAACTGAGAGAGTTACGGGATGATCATCTCCCAAAACTTTCCTGTAAATAGCGACCGCGCGTTCGTAATATTCTTTTTCTTTGAGGTGAGAGCCAAGCCTGCAATGAGCCGCTCCCAAGTTATTGAGCGAGTTCGCGGTATCGGCGTGATTCTCGCCGAACAGCTTCAGCCGGATCGCCAGCGCGCGCTCGATGTATTCCTTTGCTTTCACGTAGTCGCCGAGGCCAAGGTAATTGCTTCCCAAATTATTGAGTGACCACGCGGTATCGGGGTCCTTCTCACCGAACAGTTTCAACCGGATCGCCAGCGCGCGCTTGATGTATTCCTCCGCCTTCGCGTAGTCGCCGAGCTTGTCGTAATCGACTCCCAGATTATTGAGCGACGACGCGGTATCGTGGTCCTCGTCGCCGAACAGCTTCAACCAGATCGCCAGAGCGCGCTCATGGTATTCCTTCGCCTTCGCGTAGTCGCCGAGCTTGTGGCAATCGTTTCCCAGATTATTGAGCGACGACGCGGTATCGTGGTCCTCGTCGCCGAACAACTTCAACCGGACCGCCAGAGCGCGCTCATCGTATTCCTTTGCCTTCGCGTAGTCGCCGAGCTCGCTGTAATCGACTCCCAGACTGTAGAGCAAGCTCGCGGTATCGGCGTGCTCCTCGCCAAACAGCTTCAACCGGATCGCCAGCGCACGCTCGCCATATTCCCTCGCTTTGGCGTAGTCTTTTA
This sequence comes from Synergistaceae bacterium, assembly GCA_031269915.1. Lineage (GTDB taxonomy): Bacteria > Synergistota > Synergistia > Synergistales > Synergistaceae > JAIRKI01. Next base: position 550 of record JAISYN010000161.1, on the reverse strand, counting down.
GCAGTATCCGGCAGACTACGCCAATGTTTTCCCACGCCGCTGCCGCATCGGGGTGTTCCGGTCCTAACGCTTCAGCTTCCGCGCTCATCTCCGCGAGGAGGATTTCCTCCGCCGTTTCGTGTTCCTCCCCTTTTCCGGCAGAGGCGTTCGGCGGCTCCGGCTTTTGAGCGCCGGAATTCGCGGGCGAGCCGGTTTTTTCCACAGTCCGCCGGTATAATTCATCGAAATGCAGGTCTATATCTTGGGATGAAAGCTCGGACGCGACTGAAGATTTCAGGCACATCAAAGTTAAAAGAACAAAGCCCAAAACAAGGATTTTTTTCACGCGACGCACACCCTTCCGGTTATATTCAATTTACGCTCTGTTTTTTTACTGCCAGTTCCCCATCAGGATGAACGGCGCCCAGAAGTACGGGTGGCTGTAGCCGCGATATTGGGGAGACTCGCCGCGCGTTCCGCCGATGTTTTCCGCGGCCGCCTTCTCGCCCCTCATCACCGCCGCGTACTCTTCGGTCTTCTTGATCCGCCCGTCGATGAACTCGGCCTGCGT
>JAISYN010000114.1 GCA_031269915.1 Synergistaceae bacterium | reverse complement strand
CGGACGCGAGATTGAACCGGTTCGAATCCTTTGCCCCCCGTCGTCTGTGGCGGCGACGACAACTGAGATAGCGACGCTGGCGGCTGAAGCCCTGCGGTCAATGGGAGTGCCTGCAGAGGCCGAGCCGATGGACTTCCAGACCATGCTCGCCCGTGTCGACGCCCGTGATTTCGACGCCTGCACGAACGCATGGACGATGTCGCGCGACCCCGACGTACTGTACTCCTTTTATCATTCGTCGATGGACGTCGACGGAGGGTACAACCTCAGCGGCATCTCCGACCCGGGACTCGACGAAATTCTGACCGAACTGCGCTACGCGCCCGACGAACAGGCCGCGCGCGACGCGGCTTCACGCGCGCAGAAACTGCTGTCGGAACTGATGCCGGTCATACCTCTTTACAGCAGATACTCCATCTCCGCCACGCGCGCCGGGTGGAACGGAGTTTTCACCACCGACAACTCCACATCCGACAATCTGCTCACTATGCTGTCCATGACGCCCGAAGACGGAACGGAACGCCCCATATACTGGAACATACCGGAAGAGATACGGACGCTGAACCCGCTGGCGTCGTCGACGGCGTACGACTGGACGGTGCTGGGAACGGTTTACGATACGCTTATTTCAACCGATCCGTACACTTTCGAGGATATGCCGTGGCTTGCGGAGAAATGGAGCATAGAATCGAGCGAGCGAGGTTCTGTATTGTCTTTCACGCTGCGCGACGGACTGAAATGGCAGGACGGACGGCCGCTTACCGTTGAGGACGCGGCGTTCTCGATCCAGTATATAAAGGACAACAACGTTCCGAGATTTTTCGATTCGGTGAAGGACGTCGAGTCCATAGAGTTCGACAGAGCGTCCCGCACAATCCGAATCGTTATGGGCAATATCAGCTACTGGCACCTTCACAACATCGGCGGCGGAGTGCTGATGCTGCCGAAACACATTCTGGGAAAAGTCTCTGACTGGCGCGCGTGGCAGCCGACGAACCGCCCGCATAAAGCGCTTGACGGCTCCGAAATGACCGAACTAGTGGGCAGCGGGCCGTTCATATTCCGCGAATCCCGGATCGGAGAGTACGTTCACATGACGCGCAACGAAAATTATTTCCTGTTCAAAGACGCGGAAAAGCGATGAAGCCTTTCCTCAAACGCGCAGGTTCTTCCATCGTGGTACTGACGGTGGTGCTGGTGCTGAATTTTTTCCTTTTCAGGATAATGCCCGGAGATCCCATACTTTCCATCGCCGACCCCAGATTTTCGCCGGAGGCCAAAGCGCAGCTCGCCGCGACTTGGGGTCTTGACAGGCCCATGCCCGAGCAGTTCGCCGTTTACGTCAAAGAGATGCTGTCGTTCCGCTTCGGGCTGTCGATGATGACCAGCACCCCGGTCTGGGACGAACTCAAAAACCGCGTGCCCAACACCGTGGCGCTGCTGCTTCCGGCGCTGATACTCTCCACGGCCCTCGGCCTGTGGAGCGGGATGGCCGCCGCGCTGAAACGGGGGTCTTTCGTCGAGCGGATAGTCCTCGCGTGCGGGGCGGTGTCGTTTTCATGCCCCTCGTTTTTTGTCCAGATTCTGCTTCTGATGAGCTTCGCCTACGCGTTTCCGTTGTTCCCTCTGAGCGGAACGGCGTCGATACCGCCGCCGGATGGCATGGCATACGTGACGGACTACCTGTGGCACCTCGTCCTTCCTGTCTTTTCGCTCACGATACTGGGCTTTGGAGGATTTGCGCTTTACATCCGAAATATGATGGTGAAAGCGCTCGGAGAGGACTACGTCCTGATGGCCCGCGCGCGCGGCCTGCCTCGAAGTCGTGTCATATGGAATCACGCGTTTCGCAGCATACTTCCGCCCGTGCTGACCATCATCCTGATGTCAGTGCCGGGAGTAGTGAGCGGGGCCGTGATAACCGAAACCGTCTTTTCGATGAACGGAGTTGGAAGATTTTTGCTGGAGGCGACCAATTCGCACGACTACCCAGCCGCAGGCGCCGCGTTCTTTCTGCTGGCCCTGATCACCGTCGGATGCAATCTCCTGGCGGACATATGCTATGTCCTGGCGGATCCGCGCGTCAGGAACGAGGCGGCGCGTGAATAGGTTCTCGCGCGGATTCAGCGCGATATGTCTTGCGATACTGATCCTGCTCGCAATCATCGGCCCGGGGCCGTTAGGCCTGCATGACGGCGAACAGGCTCCTCCATACTCCAAGCCGGGCTGGATGGACAAAGAGACGGCTGGAACCATCATCCTGTCGTCAGAATCCGGCGCACTGCCGTGGAACTACAGACCGCCCCAGCGAGTCTCCGTGACCGGCAGGCTGAATTCCGGCTCCATAAAGTGGACCACCCCCGAACGGACGTTCACACTGACCGAATCTCCGGGAGAAGTGGATATTGACGCCCGCGACATACCGTTCAAGCGCGCTCTCGGCATGAGCCCGTTCGCCGATATGCCTAAAGAGTTCTTTCCGTCGGCGGGAGAATACAGGCTGTGGATAGACGGAGAGGGTGAAGCCGTGATGAAAATTGAGGGCGGGCGATGGGGACTTCTCGGCACGGATCACCGTGGAAGGGACGTCGCCAGCCTGTTCGTCCGGGGGATCCGCGTCTCGCTGATAGTGGGTTTCGCGGCTACGCTGATAGCTTCCGTACTGGGAGTGTCGCTGGGGTTGCTGTCCGGTTACGCCGGAGGACTTACGGACGCTCTATTGATGCGGACGGTGGACGTGCTTCTGTCGATACCTACCCTTCCGGTGCTGATGGTACTCTCTGGGGTGTGGGGCAAAGGGCTGTGGAATCTGGTGATAGTGCTGTCGATATTTTCATGGATGGGTTCCGCCCGCACTGTCCGCGCGATGACGATGACCCTGCGGGATGCGCCGTGGGTGGAGGGTTTGCGCGCCATCGGCGCAAAAAGGAGCTACATAATATTCCGTCACCTCCTGCCTGAGGCGCTGCCGCTTCTTCTCGCGAATATAGCTCTAGGAGTGCCCGGAACGATTCTGGCCGAGGCCGGCATGTCGTTCCTTGGACTGTCTGATCCGCGGCTTCCGTCGTGGGGGAGAATGCTGCACGAGGCGCACGCTTACGGCGCTTTTGCGCTCGGCGCGTGGTGGACGATACTGCCGCCCGGTCTCGGCATAGCCACGATATGCCTCATTTTCATGGATTTGGGGCGAAAGCTGGAAGAACGCTCCGATCCGCGCCTCGCGGCGCATGTCGGAGCCGAAAGATTGAAGGAAGCCTCGGAATGAACGTTCAGGGGAAAATATCGCTCGAAATCATCGGCCTGTCGGTGACATACGCCGGACAGGGAAAAGACAGAAAACTCGTCCGAGCCGTCCGGGACTGCTCGTTCTCCATATCGCTGGGGGAGATGGCGGGCTTGGTCGGAGAGTCGGGCAGCGGCAAATCGAGCATTCTGATGGCCATACCCCGCCTACTGCCGGAAAGCGCGTCCGTCTCCGGGAAAATTTTCTGCGGAGGAGCCGATATATCCGCGCTGAGCGATACCGAAATGAACCGGCTGCGCTGGCGAAAAATAGCTCTCGTGCCGCAGAGCGCCATGAATTCGTTTACTCCGCATCTCACCATAGGACGGCATATCACGGAGGTGCTGGAATACCATCTCAATATGTCAAAAAAAGAGAGCGAGGCCAAGGCTGTTGAACTCGTCAAAACCGCCGGTCTGAACGAAAACGCGGTGTCACGCTACCCTCACGAGCTTTCAGGCGGCGAGAAGCAGCGGGCGGCACTCGCGGCGGCCATAGCCTGCGAACCGGATTTTCTGCTTGCCGACGAACCGACCACCGCGCTCGACGTGATAACCCAGAAGGAAGTCTTGGAAACCATAACCTCGCTGGCGCGCGGGCGCGGCATGGGGATACTTCTGGTGACGCACGACCTGCCGCTGGCCGCCGGTTCGTGCGATTCACTGCTGGTGATGAAGGACGGAGTCATCGTGGAGAGAGGCACGGCGCGCGAAATAACGTCCTCTCCCCGAGAACCATACACCCGCCTGTTGATAGACGCCGTCAGGGATATGGAAGAAGGACAATGAGGAACGATCCCGCGGTTGTGGAAGCGAAAAACCTGAGCATGCGATACAGGGGCCGATATCGCCTTTTCAAAGGCCGCGGCGAGGAAACGCGCGCCCTGCAAATGGTATCTTTCTCCGCTCGGCGCGGCGACACTCTCGCCGTCGTCGGCGAATCCGGAAGCGGCAAGACGACGCTGCTGCGTTGCGTCCTGGGCCTCATAACCCCCACTGACGGCCGCGTCGAGCTGTGGGGGAAACCTGTCTCCGAAATGACCGCCGCCGAGAGGACGGCGGCGCGCCGCAGGTGCGGCTATGTGCCGCAGGATCCTTACGGCTCGCTGCCGCCGACCATGACCGTCATGGAAGCCGTAACGGAACCCTGGAACATATCCCGCCCCGGCGAATTGAGAGAGGGCGCCAGGCGAGCCCGGGAACTGTTGTCGGAGCTGAAACTGCCCGAAGAACTGTGGAACGCGCGCGTGAGATATTTTCTGTCCGGCGGACAGCGCCAGCGCGCTTCCATTGCCCGAGCGCTGATTCTGGATCCCGAAATTCTGCTGTGCGACGAACCCACCGCCATGCAGGACGTATCGACCCGGGGCGAGTTGCTCGACGTGCTTAAGAAACGCGTCGATGCCGGCATGTCGATGATCGTCGTCACGCACGATCTTCTGCTCGCCCGCCGTGCGGCGCGGCGTGGGATAGTGCTGTACCGCGGGGAAATAGTCGACGAGGGGGATTCGTCCGTTTTGCTGGAACACCCGTCGCACGAATACACGCGGGCGCTAGCCGCCGCGCTGCCAAGGCTCTGAGTGCATACCGTTATTATATTAGTTTCGTTTTTTTGAGTACGTCTGAGACGAGCATCCTGAACTCGTCCTCCTGGTGCTCGGCGAAAACTCTCTTGGGTATGAGAGTGAACAGCCGCGTACTCTATAAAAATGGCGTTTTTTAGGCGCTTATCCGGCTGTCCCAGTAAGCTACGCGCTCTTTCAATAATTTTGGAATTACGAGGTGATAAGGGCAGCGAGCCATGCAATCACCGCATTCGAGACAGGTTCTCGCCTTCTCCACAGCCGGCCCGACCATCGCGGCGGCGCGCTCCGGAGTAAAACGTTTCACCATGCTCTCCATCGGCAGAACCGCGCTGATGGCGATGCCCTGCGGGCACGGCTGGCAGTAGTCACAGCGGTGACACCAGGAATGGCCGAATTCCGCGCGCAGTTTTTCGATTTCCTTCAAGTCTTCCGAGGTCAAAGGCGGATTTTTTTCGACGATACCCGCAATTTCACGAATCTCTTCGATCGTCTCGATGCCCGGATCGGGGATGATGTTCTCATATCGCAGGAGATAACGGAACGAAAGCCCGGCATTGTCCAGAAGTCCGCCGCCCATGGGCTTCATCGCGATAAACCCCATGTCGAGTTCGCCGGCCAGAGGGATTATCTCGTTTTCCGCGTCACAGTCGATGTAATTGAAAGGGATTTGGACCGCATCGAAGATGCCGCTCTTCATGAGTTCCATCGCGATCGGAATGCTGTGGCTGGAAAAGGCCGGAAAGCGTACCTTTCCCGCTTTGACCGCCTCCAGCAAAGCCTCCGACGCTCCGCCCGGCGCGAGGACCGCGTCTTTCCGAGCTTTCGAGCCGACGTTGTGAAGCTGGTAAATGTCAATGTAATCCACGCCCAGCCGTTTAAGGCTCAGGTCGAGATTTTCGTTGAACTTTTTTTTGCAGCCGGCGGGTGATTTTGACGCTATGACAAGCTCCTCCCTCCGGATTCCCCTTATTCCCTCCCCTATTTTTTCCTCGCTGTCCGAGTAAACATGAGCCGTATCGATAAAATTTATCCCAAGTTCGATTGTTTCCCGAACTAATTTTGCCGCGTCGGTTTTGGAAAGGCGCATAATAGGTATGCCGCCGAACGCGACCCTGCTCACCATAAGTTCCGTCTTGCCGAACCTGACTTTTTCCATGATTTTTCGCCGCTCCTCTCTCCGGAGTTCCCCTATGTGTGCGAATGCCGCAAAAATTTCGCTCCGCAAACGTTCAGGGATATTATATACGCAATAATGCCTGTCCGCGCGTTCCATACACATAAACTCCGCCGTGGCGGGTGATTTGCAAATCCTAGGCTGGCGGCAATTTTAATCTTTCGGTCGCTATTTTATCGACAAACATTTCATCATGTTCCGTGAAGAGCATCGTTGGGCGGTATTCCAACAATAATTCTTCAATCTGTATTCGAGAGGGTATATCGACGCAGTTGAACGGTTCATCCCAGATATAAAGATGTGCCTGTTCCGACAGGCTTTTCGCTATCAGGACTTTCTT
>JAISYN010000094.1 GCA_031269915.1 Synergistaceae bacterium | reverse complement strand
TGATCCTCGTGCCCGGCGTCCGGGGCGTATACGGCGACGAAGGGATCGTCGGGCAGCATCTCCTCCGGCAGGCCGGAAACATCCGCCGTGATCGTCCCGCCGGGGACATAAACCGTTTTGTCCAGCGTGAATTTATACGCGTCCTTGGAGTCTCCGGCGACGATAAATTTCATGGTCCCGACGAGATTCGAATCGGCGTAGACGCCGCCCTTCGCGTACGCTCTCACCTCGTGCTCGCCGGGTTCCGCCGGCGCGTTCAGCCCGATGGTCTGAGTGGATCGGGTTATCCAGCGCCGGTCTGAATATTCCCCGTGTCCGGCGTCCGGGGCATACACGGCGACAAAGGGATCGTCAGCCAGCATCTCCTCCGGCAGGCCGGAAACATCCACAGAGATCGTCCCGCCGGGGACATAAACCGTTTTGTCCAGCGTGAATTTATACGCGTCTTTGGAGTCTCCGGCGACGGTAAATTTCATGGTCCCGACGAGATTCGAATCGGCGTAGACGCCGCCCTTCGCGTATGCCCTCGCCTCGTGCTCGCCGGGTTCCGCCGGCGCGTTCAGCGTGACGGTCTGGGAGGATCGGGTTAGCCAGCGCCGGTCTGAATATTCCCCGTGTCCGGCGTCCGGGGCATACACGGCGACAAAGGGATCGTCAGCCAGCATCTCCTCCGGCAGGCCGGAAACATCCACAGTGATCGTCCCGCCGGGGAGCTAAACCGTTTTGTCCAGTGTGAATTTATACGCGTCCTTGGAGTCTCCGGCGACGGTAAATTTCATGTTCCCGACGAGATTCGAATCGGCGTAGACGCCGCCCTTCGCGTATGCCCTCGCCTCGTGCTCGCCGGGTTCCGCCGGCGCGTTCAGCGTGACGGTCTGGGAGGATCGGGTTATCCAGCGCCGGTCTGAATATTCCCCGTGTCCGGCGTCGGGGGCATACACGGCTACAAAGGGATAGCCGGGCAGCATCTCCTCCGGCACGCCGGAAACATCCACAGTGATCGTCCCGCCGGGGACGTAGACCGATTTGTCCAGAACGAAGGCGTATTTCCCGGCGGCCAGCCCGTCGCTTGCTGGTTTTGGCGGCGATTTCGCCTCCACCGTGCCCGATCCGAACGGATGCGCCTCATCCCACACAAATTCTTTCAACCGCTCGCGCAGCGTTTTGAACATTCCGCCCGGGCCATCTCCGCCCAAGGCGTACAGCGGCGCCAGATCCTCGGACGTCAACTCCCCCCGCTCCGCCCGGGTCACCACGCCATCCTCGACGGAAATCTCAGCCGCGCCCTCTGATACCTGAAACGCTACCTCATTGCCGTCCGCGTCCAATATCGGCCTGCCGTCCGCGTCCCGCGCGCGCATCTCCACCGTACCGCTGAATACCCCCAATCGCGCGCCGCCGGAGGCGTATTCCACAGAGAATACCGTGCCCCGGACGCTCATCGCGCAGGTGGGCGTTCGCACCTCGAAACTTTCGTCATCGGCCAAGACTCGCGAAACGCTGGCCCACACCTTGCCGCCGGACACGAACAGCTCCGTGTTTTTCGCGTTTTTTGCCCGGTCGGTCAGCAACGCGATCCGCACGTTCGAATTCTCCTGCACCATGACGAATTGCCCCTCGTCCAGTTCGAGGCTCGACCACGATTCCGCGCCCGTACCGACGGAATCGCTGCGGAGCAGGGCCAGTCCCTTGAACGCGGGGAATTCATCATCGCTTTGAACAGCTCTGACCTCCCCGGCGAAATCGTCGATCACCGCCGCCCTCGCGGTGTCCGGGACTGGCTGTTCCGGCGGCGCCGGTTTCATGTCTTTTGACGCGGCGAGTTCCGCGGGAGCGGGCGGCGGCGTGGGGCGCACGGCGGAGCGAAGCGCGAAAAAGGCCAGCGAGGCGATGGCCCCGCACGCCAAGACGGCGCAGATAATCTTCTTCATTATCAGTCGTCTTTTTTTGTTTTTCTTCCGCCAATTAACGCCAATGCCACCGGGAGTACCATTATTCCCATACCGGCGCCGGCGCCCGTTCCGCAACTATCATGGCCGCGGTCTCTCCTGCGCGGAGGGGATTCGTGACGCGGCCTCTCAGGGCGTCTCCTGCCCCCGCCGGGCCTTCTTCTATCTTCGTCGCCACGCGGTCTTCCGGGGCCTCCTGGTCTCTGCATTTCGTCGGGTTCCGGAGAAATTCCCATTTCTTCCGCGTAGTCCTCCGCAATGGACAAAAGCCTCTCCATCACTGGCAAGGATCTGTAGTATTCCCTGTCCTTCAATCCCGGCTTGTCGTCGCTCACAGCACCGGCGCGCTGGGCGGCGAAAGCCGAAAGGCAGCCCGTGTCCGCCGCCATGACGGCCGCGGCCAGTGCGACGCGTAAAAACCATGCCCCGATTCCATTTTTCATAATCAACACCCTTTCATATTTGTTTAAATTACTTTTACAATGGGCGTTCGTTTCATGTCGATCAAGTCAACCCTGCCCGCCCCGGCTGGTTTCCCCTCAGCTCTTGTTTCCTCCGAAAAAGTTTCCGACGCCGATATTCCCCAGCACGCTTCCCTCTCCCTGAGACGAGCCGCGAGCGGCGTTTATCCTGTCGGCAAGCCGCGAGAACGGCAGAGATTGGAGCCAGACCGCGCCGGGCCCTTCGAGCGTCGCCAAGGCAAGTCCCTCGCCTCCGAAAAGCGCGTTCTTAATTCTACCCATGAATTGAATGTCGTAATTGACTGTCGGGCTCATGGCGACAAGGCATCCGGTGTCGAGCTTTATCAATTCGCCCTGCGCGAGGTCGCGCCGGATTATCGTCCCACCGGCGCGCATGAAGGCCAAGCCGTCACCGTCCAGCCTCTGCATGACGAAACCCTCGCCGCCGAAGAGCCCGACGCCTATTTTCTTCTGGAAAGCTATGCTTATCGAGACCCCTCGCGCCGCGCACAGGAAAGCGTCCTTCTGACAGATGAGCGTCCCGCCCATCTGCGATAGATCGGCGGTGACTATTGTTCCAGGATATGGCGCGGCGAACGCCACCGTTTCCTTACCGCCGCCAGCGTTCTGAAAGACCGTCATAAACAACCCGGCCCCGGATATGAGCCTTTTTCCCGCGGAAAAAAGCGAACCCGCTAAACCACCGCCCGTGTTCTGCGAAGACCCGTCGCCGAAAATCGTTTCCATCTTTATATCGCGGCTCATGTACATCATCGCTCCGGCCTCGGCCACCACCGCCTCGTCGGGGTCGAGTATTATCTCGACGAATTGCAGGTCTTCGCCGTATATCTGATATTCGATCTCGTCCGGTTTTTTAATCGGAGGGGGAGCTGAGGCCGCGCCGCCGTGAGGCGTGTCGTTCAGCGGCGCCCCGCATGACGCGCAAAACCGCCCGCCGGGATTTTTCGCCCCGCACTGTCCGCAAAATATCTCTCGTCGGGTTATTGCTGATATTTTTGGTTAAATCCCCGAGTTTGCCGAATAAATCCATAATCCCGCCCCTTTTATATAAGAACCGACATCAGTGTCATACGTCGGCGGCCGCTTTTCTGGCGCGCCCTCTCAAGTAAGACAGCGTAAACAGCACAACCGCGATGGCAAGCAGCCCGCCGCCCAGGAGGGGGAGGAATCGCAGCCAAGCGAACGCGATGAGTATCAGCGACCACGCTATGCCTACCAGAAAAGCTACCAGCGTGGAGCCCGCTCCGATAACGTTTCCGATGAACGGAATTACCGCCGCGAGTATCGCGGCCGGCCCGATGAACAGCCGGATGCCGATTATCACGAACAGCGCGCCTACACCGCGCAGAACCCACTCGATTATGGAGTTCGCGGCCTCGGCGCCGCTGAACATCTCTTCCGCGCTGACGTTCCCCATCGAAACTTCGTAAAATTGGTTTCTATTTGAAGCGGTGAATCTATCGAACGTTTGTCCGCGCACGACGGCTATAACGCTGATATCCGCTGGTTTCACCTCAGTGAAGGAGATTTTTGCGTCGCCGATGACAGGGCTTGAGGGGGTTTTGCCGAAATAAACCGTGCCTTCGCTGGTGTGGACATACCGGGCGTTCGCGCCTCCTGCCTCGCCTTCCCGCTCCAGCACGCTTCCGACACGTTTTTCGAACTCGTCTTTGATCGGCTGCGGCAGTTCGAACGAGACCGGCGCGGCGTTGCCTATGGAATTTCGTATGATCTCGGGGAGCCTGTACGCGCCGAAAGTGACATCAGCGGCGTATATCGTTTTATCCTCTACTTCCGCCGTGACGAAGTTCCTGTTGCGAGTGCGCGCGTTCGTATCCTCGAAGTTGTCCGAATTGACGGGTTTAGGACTCCACTCTTTTTCGTAGGTATATGTTGTGATCGTCTCCTTGCCGCCGCCCAGTTTTTCTTTCTCCTCTGTTTTCGTCTTCTCGACCCACTGATAGTATTGAACATTACGCTCAAGTTTGATGGCGTTCGTCTCAACCCCGAACGTTGCGTCCTTTAAAATGTCCTTCGTTTCCGCGCGGCCTGCGGCGTGTACGAGTTTGCCCTCAAACGACGGATCGGCATTCGATATGTCGTACATCTCTACCGCCGCCGCGCGCGCTTCGAGTATCACGTCGCTCTGCCGGACGGTTCGCCCCTCGTTCCAATAGAGTACATAAGACGCTATCGCGAACATCACAATCCCTATCAAAACACCTGTTATGGAAGCTACTATCCTGCGCCCGTAGCTTTCGTACTGGATTTTTTGATACGACATTTTCCGGCCTCCCAGTATTGTTTTTATCAGAAAGTCTGTCCTTCTATTATCCGTTTACTTCTTTCCCTTGCCGAGCTTTGACTTTTCGTCAAGCGCGGGTTGATAGGTCGGCCGGCGAGAGAGGGCGAGATCGAACCATTCCGCCGCTCCCGTTTTGTCCTTGAGCTTCAAGGAAGCCATTCCCGCCCAGTAAGCCGAAAGGTAGTTGCACTCGTACTCCTCGGCGAGAGAGCCGAACGCCTCCAGCGCTTCCTTGTACCGTTTCGCGGAGTACATTTTATAAGCGCCCCTGTGTTTTATCCCGACGAGGTTCTTTTCGTTGCTGCCGAGCGGGAACGTCTCAATTAGCTTCGCATCGGTAGTAGAGTCTGGATTCACGCCTTCAACTGCCTTGGCTGGGGCGGCAACAGGGCTTGGTTTCTCGGCAGGAGCTGGCGCGTCAGCGGCAACGATTTCTTCGGTTTCAAGTTCTGTCTTTTCTGCGTCGAAAGAGCTACTCGCGCCGAAATCATCACCCTTGGCGAAAAGGTCGTCCTCCGAGGAGATTCGCGAGGCTGGACGTTCCTTTGGCAGTTTCTTACCCAACTCTTTCGCTTTCTGCGCTGAGATCGGTTCCACCTTGTCGCCGCGGCGGACGTTTCGCGCGCTGCCGCCTCCGTCGGCCAATTTCGCTACGCTGTAGCCGACGTTTACGTCCGTCACTTTGAGAACGGCTATCGGGTTTTTCTCATGCGCGATGACGTTTCCGTCCATATCGCGCAGCGTTTTGCCGTCCGAGTAGACAAGATAAAGCGCGCCTTCCTTCGGAGCGGCCGCGTCGATGGTGAAACTGCTTCCATCAGCCGCGATCACGCGCGGATATTCGTTCGCGATCGCGCCTCTCGTGTCATACGCCAACTGCGTCACGGCGTCCGTTATGGCGCGGGCTTCCAAACCGCCGAACTCCTTCTCGGCGTAACTGAACCCGCCGAAGCCGCCGTATCCCCAACCGGCAAAACTTATGCCCGCGCCGTCATTTTTCGATGAACCCTGCGCGCGCAGGGCGAGTTTTATCTCCGCTGTCGCGACATCCACAACTCTCATATCTATCGTCGCTTTCAGTTCTTCCGAACTGCCGCCGACTCCTACACCAAAAAATCTTGCGCCGCCTCCCGCCGCGCCGCCTGAATTCTTACGGTCAACTTGAGTTACGGAACCGAGAAGCATATATTGCAATCCCATAATCCTGCCGACTTCCGCCGCTGTCGACGGATCGACCAGCCCAGACATGCCGAATTTCAATTCCTCGCCTATTTTCTGTATCTGTTCGCGTTCAGAGACCGAGATGTTTTTCGACTGAGCGAGCTCGAACGTGAAAAGGTCGGTGATGATAGAGACCTGTTGGCCGGATAACCAATCGGCCTTGTTCGCGAAAGGCGCTATCCCAACTCGTATCTTTTCCTCAGCCCCGGCAAGCGTAGTAAACAACGCGATAAGCAGCGCGGTCCCCAGAATGACCGAAAACGTTTTGTTGCCGCACGATTTTTTCATAGCCCTATCTCCTTTCATTCCTCGAAACTTCTCGCCCTTATTGCCGCTACGTGTTTTTCGACACTATCACGTACCGCGGTAGCCAAAATACCGCCGTATTGGGCACTCCCGAAACCCCCGAACGCCGTCAATATGCCACCCGCTTCGCGTTTGGCCGATCCTTGTTGGGCTCCCGCGTATACAACCTCGCCGGTCGAACTGTCCACTATGCGTATATCCAGTTTCGCGTAAGCCGTTTTGGACGCCGCCGCGCCCCCCGCTATCCACGGAATTACTATCGCGCCGCCGGAAGTGTTGTAGTAATATCCGGTGATCGCTCCGATCATCTGGTATTTAGCGCCGACTATCTTGCCAATCTCCGGCGCGGTCTCCATATCCATGAGACCGGATTGCGAGAGTTTGAGTTCTTCGCCGATAACGTCGAGCTGATCGCGTTCCACAAGCCTGAAAAGCCCTGCGTCGTAAAGCTCTGTGGTCATCATGTCCGTTATCGCGTCGGCGGGAGGCTCGAAAGATTTTTCGTCGGTTTTGTTCTCGAACGTCTTGACGGCGAGAGTGGGTTTCGCGTCGGCCGCGCCGCAGGCGCATAAACCGGCAAACAACGCGATAAGCAAAAACGCGATCTTGCGTGATATCTTCATAACCATCTCCCCGCTCACTTTACAAGTTCTCCCGCGACAGCACTCGCCGCGTAATCTATAGATTTCGTGCGCGCTTCGTCCTCGGAATAGCCCACCTGCTTAGCCATTATCGTTTTGCGTGAGGCGTAAGAATAATTACCCTTCGAGTCACGCGCGTTGAAAGTAGCTGACGCGGTTCCCGTGTACATCTTGAACTCGTTCTCCGCCGGGTTGTCCACGCGGAATTTTACGGTGACGGTCGTACCGACGCCGTATGAAAAACTGATCTTCATGAGCGCTTCTACATCACCGTTAAGGTAAGCGGCATCAGCTTTTTTCTGGGCGGCCGCTTTATGAATCTGGCGCTTTTTAGCCTCGTCCACCACTTTGTAGCCAGAAGACACCAGTTCCTGAATGACCGCGTTTTCGACGATATCTGTATATTCGGCGGACTGCCCGTTCATAGGCACGGCGATTACCGCGACATCGCCCTTTTTCGGCATGGCGGCCTCGGCCGGAACTACTGCCGCTGAAACAACGAGTAAAGACACACAGCACAGACAGAGAAAAACAAAATGTTTCATCATAAACCTTTTTACTCCTTCCACCCGGCGTCTATCGTCTGCGACGAAACGCGGGAAATGGACGAACCGTTTTTGGACAGCCATCTAGCCAGTGTGTTCGCGTCCATCTCGGACACAACATCAAGTTCGAGCGTCCCGTCGTCGTAAGAACGCTGATACACGCTCTTTACTTCATCAAGCGCCTCCAGGTTTTCGATCAGTTCGAACACCGCGTCGAACGGTATACCGGCGATTTTTATTCGGTATGTAGGAGCGCCGAGCGAGCCGAACATGGAGTACGCTATGGCGTTCACCATCTTCTTGGCGCTCTGCGAAGCGCATATCTGAAACCCTTTTATCGCCGCGTCTTCCTCGGTGGTTCCCCTCGTTATTTTCTGATCCGCCTCCGACGTATTGAAGGCAATCTGCTGGGCCGTGTTGGTGAGGACGGCTTTTATCTGGACGGAAGCCCGCCCGCTGTATACCGGGCGGCCTCCGGCCTTGACGCTCACGAACGAACCGGCATACGCTTTCCCCGACACTAGAACGTCCGCTTTGAAATCGCGGGCGATTCTGAGCAGCTCATCGTCGTCCTGTTTCTTCCTGGCTTCATTGAGCTGTACGTCGGAGAGAGCGTCGGACTGCGCCTTGTCCACGATATGCAGCCCTGAGTTCTGAAAAACCCTCTCAATCTGCCCTTCGGACGTATATATAAAAGGTTGCTTCTCCGATACGCGTTCGTCGATGATTATCAGAATTCTCGGGTTCCCGAGCATGTCGATGGTCGCGGGGCCTAGGACGCCATCGAGCGCGGCGGCGGAAACGACGGCGCGCGCCTCTATGGTTACGAGACCATCGCTGTCCTTGCGTTCGTTTAAGACTTCAAATTTTTTGATGATCCCCTGCGCTTTAGAAAATACCTTGTCGGTGACGACCTGATAGTCCTTCATCTCCGTGTAACCGTCGATAAAAGCGCCTATTCCCTGCTCTATGGCGTTGCGTTTGGCGTCGTCTTCGGCGGATGTGCGGCTCGTGCCGGTACCAACGGCTTCATTCACAATGATCTCCTCAGAGGTGATCTCCGCGGAGGACGCACTGTCGACGAACACGAGGACGAACAGGAATATTGCGGCGAGGGCGGGGAGAAATTTTCCTTTCATCGTGGCTCGTCTTATTTCACGCAGATGATGACTTTGCATTCCCCGCGAAAGTCATACGAGCTGCCGCGGACTTTAGCGGCGGCTGAATTGGGGATGACTATCGCCACGTTGTCGGAGCCGAGCCGAATGGCTTTGGCCGTTATGGGGTTCGTGGCTACCCTGATTTCTCCCTTCGCGTAATTGAAATTGTTGTAATAAGTGCATAGGCCCGACTGAGCGAGGAATTTCTGATCCGCGAAGTTGACGCCGTACACTTCCCGGCCCGATTCGTCGACGACGTAAAACGACAGAGTGGGAACCACAGGAAGATGACGCGCGTCTATTACAAGCCCGGTGTATTTCCCGGATGTTTTAGGCGGGCTTACGGCGGGTTTCGCGGCGGGAGTTTTCAGCTCCGGGGCAACTACTATCAGAACCTCCGGCAGTTTCACCCTTCCGGTGATATTGTAAGATTCTTCGTCCCATTCGCCTTCAAGTAGCTCGACGTTCTTTATCATTCCATTTATCTCCGTCCTGACGCGATCGCTCGCCATGAAATCGTTCATTGTAGTGCGCGCGTCGACTTGGACGCCAACGATGAATTCGAGAAGGTTGCGCTGTAGGTCAACTATCGCGCCGCGGCGGGCGAGGGCCTTCGCCTGGGCGCCTTTCGTCCCGGTTGGCGCGACAGCCATGCCCTTTGCCTCAATATAGTTTTTCGTCCAATCGATAAGCCCGTTCTCCTTCTGCACGACGACCGAGGAGGATTCCTTCGTTTCCTCCAAAGGTTCCGCCGTTTTCTGCGTTTCAGCCGCGGACGCCTCTTTTAATTCGAAAATCGCGCCAAGATCGCCGCCTAGCGTCGTTCCACCCTGCTGTTTCTCGGCGGCTGCGTATGACGCTAAAACCAGCACCAGCAATAACGACAACGAGAATCTGTATTTCATCAATAGTACCTCCTCAATTTAGAAAATCATTCAAGCAAACACGGTAAAACTTTTACGGCGTTTTTATCAGAACGACCACTCCTTCAGGAAGAGAGTTCATGGCATTAAAAATACAAAACCTTTCAAAAAATGCACTCACTCAAGACGGATGAAATTAGGGGTGAGAAAGGGTGATTTTTAACGGAGATTGATCCCGGAATCCCACGAAAAAGGGTGATATCCGGCCTCACCCTAAAAGGGTGATAGCGCGGAAATGCTTGTCAGAGCGCGGTTTTGTGACTCTGAGGGATTTATTTCCGCAGTGTCTGGTTTCCGTTCTTCAGCATCTCTATGTTAGCGCTGATGAGTTCACGTTTCGAGGCCGCTTGCATTTTGACCATAATATTTTTGTTGTGCGTCTTTACCGTATTCAGGCTTATGTTCAACTCACGCGATATATCGGAGGCGGTATAGCCTTGGGTGTAAAGGCCGAAGACCTTCTTCTCGGCGGCGGTCAGAGTTTTTATCCTTTCCGCATATTTGCGCGCGGCATCCGTATCCCAAAAACTTTCCCCTGTCCCTGCCCCCACACCGGCATCGTCCGCAGCTTCATCCGCTAATTTTTGCGGTGAATCGGGTGTGTGTTCGCTCGGCAACTCCAGCATGTGATTCATACCAATGGCCGTATCCTGCAAACACGGCGCGTTTTCGGCTCCGTCGTCTCTCGCGGCGCCGATGGCTTGGGTTATCGGGCGAACGTACAATTTGTTGAAGAAAAACGACATCAGCGCGCCGGCGATGAAAATTACGGCTAAAATACCTATGATCGCGGCGCGCTGCCCTGACTTGATCGCGTCGAAATCTTTTCTAGGAATCAAAAGCGCCAGGACGAATTCCTGAACCTCGAATGGCAAACCGGTCGGCTGGATTTTAAGCGTTTTGTGGAGACCTACGTATTCTGTTCCCGTATTGCTGGAATACAGATTGAACCCGTTGCTCTTCACGGGTATCAGTGTCGTTGTTTCGACCGGTTCATCCTCCACGAGATGCCGCCATGAAATCATGGCGTGGGACAAATCTATCCTGCCGCCGTCGAATGGCGCGAGCGCGCAGAAAATGTTTTTGAAATTTTTCACGGTCGGGCCGAACGTCCGTTTGAAATACAGTTCGCTTATGTCGAAACCGCAGACGCCGAATACGTTCCCCTCGAAATCGGCGAGGGGAACGCTACACAGCATGGTTTTATAATTGCTGCCCGCTATCGTCACGACAGGATTCCACAAGCATATCTGCTGCGCGAGTTTCGGATAGGCTGCGGCGTATTTCTGAGACACCGTGAAATAATCCGCGTCCCCTATATTGAATTCCAGCGCCCAATATTTTTCCATCACGAGTTCCCGCTCTACAGCTATTCTCGACGGTCCGCGCAACAACTGGAACTGCTGGGTGCTGCTCACGATTAGATCAGGTTCCCAGTTGAGTATGTAAAGGCCGGCCCGTGAAAACATAGCGTCCCTCATGCGCGCGCTCACCGTCGAGTTCAGAATCATGAACGCTCCACTTGCGCGCGATTGCGCCAGCGAGAACATAACGGTATCGAACTCCGAGGCCAGCAAATCGTTCAAGATTTCGGTACGCAGTCTGAGATCATTCGTGGTCATGTTGCGATCGGTGAGAAAATTTTCGGCATTTTTGGAAATACGTACGCCCATTTGCAGAGCCATTGACGAAATCAGGCCCAGCCGTTTTTCCAGCGCGGATGCGATATATTCCAGTTCGCCGCTGAATATGAGGTACTTATCTGAAACTTCCGTATCCAGAAACCCAGAGGCGAACAATATAAAGAACAGTAGCGACGCTATCGTGAGAACTGCCAGAGCGAAGAAGGCATAAAGCCTCAAGCGCAGTGAAAACTTGAGAGCCTGAAATTTTTTCAGTTTTTCATGCAAAGTTTCCATGAACGAATCACTCGATAAATTTTTCATAAGCCAGTTGAGTAGCTGAGCGCATCGCCTCTTCTTCCCCAAGCAGCAAATTTTTCAGGTATTTGTCGCGTGCTGAGGCCGATAGCTTTCGCACCCGGCCGTCGTAAAAAATCTCAAGCTCCGCGTAATTTTCCAGTTGTTTCTGCGCGAGAAACGTGTATTCATTGTTCATGGTTTTCATAGTGTCGATGTAACTTTTATATATGCCTGCCGCGTGTTGTTCTCCCCATGTCTCGTTAGCTACTTCAATCGCTTTATTCGTGACTGGCATATATCCGAGGCTTTCAAGATATCTCAGGTTTTCTTCCGGGGAAGTCAGCCATTTCAGAAACAACACGGCCGCGTTTTCGCGCGCCTGGGTCGATTTGAAGAGGCAAAAACCGCCCCCTCGCTGTATGACGACTTTTTTGCCTCCCTCCATAATAGGAAACGGCAAAATTTCAAACTCGACCGGCTCGGAAGTGTTGTCGTCATACGTTACGCTTTTTGGCACGAAAGTGATCCCCGCCGTGGAACTTGTCCAGCACAGCAGTTTTCCCGTCTTGGCAATATCGGTGCCGTAACCTTTGTAACTCGCTTCGTAACCCCTGATGACCGGCTCGAAAAGGATTTTCCAGACCCGCTCGTATATGGGGGACTCCTCGTTTAGGCCACCGCCTGCGAACAGATCTTCGCCCATTTGAGCGAACGTTGCCTGGGCCATGTTGAACGGGTTGTCGATCATGAAAAACGCGCTTCCGTCATCCTCAGTGTCTGGTGTATTCGCGTCAGTCCACTCGTAATATTTTTCGGCCGCGCGGATTATGCCCTCAAAGGTGGAAAGTTCCGAGATGGGTGTCCCTGTCGCGGCGGAAAACCTGTCCCAGAACGTCCTGTTGATTATGAGCCCTTCGGCGGATTTGCCGACCGGAAACACGTACAATTTCCCGTCGCCAAGCCTTCCGCTCTCTATAAAAGACGGGACATACTTGTCAAGCTCCTCTTTGGAGAAATGTTCTTCAAAGTCAATCAATAGCCCTTTGTCCGCCAGACCAACCGCTGATTTGGGATAAGCTATCGCGATATCAGGCGGTTCGGGCGCACCGGGAATCCCAAGAGCGATCGAGGCCAGCTTTTCGTGCAGCAGTTCCGATTTCGCTATTGTCGTCGCGATGATGGAGACGCCGCGTTCGCGTCCCACTGAACGGTTGAACCTGTCCACCGCAGCGGAGAGCGCGTCTTTGTCCTGTCCCGTCGGGTTATGCCAGATAGTGAGTGCGACGGGATTATTAGGGTCGAAACCGTCCGGCGCGTGCTTGCCGGCGAACATGTAAATACCCGCGGCAAACGTGAGTAAAATGATAACCGCCACAAGGATTAAAACACCGTTACGCCTCGATACCGCTCTCAAAAATTTCATCATCATCAAGCTCACTTAGCAAATAAATTTTTTATCTTTGTGATGGCTACCGTGACAAAACATAGAGCCGCTATTCATGTCCTTGCCAACTAAGAAGAAAATGCGACAGTTTATGCAGACTGTCGCATTAATAATGAATTGCCCCCAAGTGGCATCATCATTTCTCCTGTTGGCTAATTTCGAGTATGGGGGGCAGGGAGAGATGGAAGTCGATCCGATCCGCGATTTGGGCAAGATAACTGAGATGAAGATGATTTTGAACGGCAAAGGCGGGCGTGACAGATTATTGTTCATCATGGGAATAAACACGGCTCTACGAATAAGTGATTTGCTATCCCTTACAGTAGGAGACGTTATGGATAACGAAGGACATATCTCGAACACAGTGGAGTTGAAGGAGAAAAAGACGAGAAAAACCAAACGGTTCCCGCTTAACGAATCCGTAAGGAGCGCGTTGTCGGATTATCTTACCGAACGTCAGGGCTGCAATCGTTCTGAACCGTTGTTTCCTTCCCAAAAAGGCGGGACTTTGGGACGAGGCCACGCATGGAGGATCATTAACGCGGCGGGGAAATCCGTGGGACTCGAAAACATCGGCACTCACTCGCTTCGAAAGACATTCGCGTATCATGTATATAAAATGACTGGCGAGGATATCGGGCTTGTGCAGAAGTTATTGAATCATTCCGTGGCCAAAATTACGCTGAGGTATATAGGCATCGACAGAGAGAGGATGGATAAGGCGTTTCTTGATCTAAACTTATAAGTACGAGATAAATAGCCCGATCCAAAGCCGTGTTGCCGGAAATCGGGCAAGTTTACTTATATTTCCAAATTTTCCTGAGTCCTTCCCAAAACCTTTTTATTATGATAAATTTGGACTCTAAAATGTGACAATCTGCATAAACTGTTACATTTTATGAGTTTTTAACTAGAGACGCATGTTTTTAACTCTGTTCTCCGTGATGGCATTACTTATGCGTCTCTACATGGGGGATTGTATCATACAGGAAAGCGAGATTCCCAGCGTATTTATCAGTAAATTCTACTTGCTGATTTAATTAATACTGTGTTCACGCGCGGATTTTGCCAGCCTCACGGCGTCAGCGACGAATATGCTCTCCCGGCGCAATTCAGCTCGCTTTTCCTTTCTTGGTATATATATGTCCCTATAAATAACCTCCCTCTTGCCGTTTCTGCAATCGAAAACAAACGTTTCGTGAAACCCGACAGGACAGAGCATGACAACGCCAAACATACCGGGCCGCCATTCATGTAGCAGCTCACGAAAAATGTCCGTAAGTGGCCCGAGGAAAATGTCTGGGAGAAGAAATCCCCCGGACAGAAATAGCGGGTCAGACTTCGAACTCGCTTGCAATGACCTCCTTCACCAGGTAATCATCCACGAGCGCTTTTTTCCGGCTGGCTGCGGCCAGCAAACTCGCGTGAGACGCTTTGTTCACTTTGCGCGGAATACCTCCGGAATAATCGTGAATCAATTCTAACGCGGCTTCCGTATATATTTCGCGGCGGCTTTTTGCCATCTCCAGGCGACGCTTTATGTAACGGTAGGTCTCTTCTCTGCTCATCGGCATCAGATGAAAACGCATGTCTATTCGACCGTCTATCGCCTGATGGATTTGCAGTTTCAGTTTCGAACGCAATTCACTTTGCCCCATCAATATCAGCGAGCACATGCTGTTCGAATCCATCTCCCAGTTCATAAGAAAACGTATCTCCTCAAGCATCTCATGTGACAGCAGGTGCGCTTCGTCCACTACTATTATAGGAATCTGCCCGGATTCCGACAAACCTGACAGCACATTGGTCAACTGACGCTTAGCGTCGCCGCGGTAAAATCTTGGTTTGTATCCCAATTGGCGCAGGGTTTCCACGTAAAAATTGCGCGGCGTCAGGTCTGAATCGTAGACGTAGAGAATCTTGCAGCGGTTCTTATCCAACTCCGCCGTCATGCGGCGCAGCGCCGTCGTCTTTCCGGTTCCCGTGTCTCCAGTAAATAACCCTAATTCCCGGTTCCTCGCCGCGTGATTCAATCTTCCGGCCAGCTCGTTCCACTGCCCGCTTTTCATCAGTTCTGCCACTGGAATGCCGCGGCCAAACGGAGCGGCGCTGAAGTCAAAATACTCCTCATACGTTTCATGACCTCGAATCCGTGATCCTTCCATTCTCACTCCTCCTCCGTACTCATACGGAACGCTCCCATAATGTTTTTGAATCGTTCCTGCATCGCTTTCTGGTAGGTTTTCAACACACGAGACCCGGAGGTCTCTTCCGCATGTTCCGCGATTTTCTGACGGGCCGCGTTGTACTCGCCGATTACCGCTTCATGAACGACCTTCTTCATCTGTCCCTCATACCACAACTGTACTTCCTCCAAATTGAACGGGTCAAAGCGTAACGTCACATGTTTCCTCATCCATTCGGTTCCGGCGTCATAAAGATGTCCGCCCAAACTAAGACAACCGGTCTTGTCCACCACTCGTTCGGCCTCGTGAAGGAATGCGTCGCCAAGAGCTTCCAGGCTATGAAAGCGCAATGGCGCACTGTCTGAATTGAAGACCTCCCAGGGAGTTTTTTCGTTCAGCGCGCTGTGAGGTTTGTTGTTGTATCCTTCACACAGCCATGCTGAGAACATACGGTTCAACTCTTCCAAACTCTCCGCTTTTTGCAGGGATAATTCGGAGAGAAAACTTTCGACCGTCCGGTTGAAGCGTTCAACTTTACCTTTGTTATGTAAATCTTTACATAAGAAAGGTTACGTAAAGATTTTCGTTATGTAAAGAAACCGTCCTACCTCCCCCAGCCTCCGCCATTCCGATTTGAAAATCTTTACATAATATTGTGCCCG
>JAISYN010000045.1 GCA_031269915.1 Synergistaceae bacterium | reverse complement strand
AAAGACACCTTCTACAGCTCCCGCCAGCCGCACCTCACGCTGGAAACCGACTGCGGCTACGGATATTACGACGAAGAGGGCAGAATATGCCTGCAGACGAAAAGCATCTGCGTGTACCGGCACCAGCTCATGATAGCGCGCGGAATCGGAGTTCCTCCGTCCGGGATACGGGTCATCCAGAACAACATGGGGGCGACCTTCGGATACAAGGTGGGCCCGACCAACGAATATCTGCTGGCGGCCTGCGTCCTGGCCTGCAAGGACCGTCCCGTCTATATGAGACTCGACATGAAGGAGCATATAACCCGTACTCCCAAACGCAGCCCCTTCCTGATGAACATCAGCATCGGAGCGGATAAGGACGGCAGGATAGTGGGAGGCGAACACGTCTGGTACGTGGACCACGGTCCGTACTCCGAGAGCAGTCAGGACCTCATGAACAAGGGCATACAATTTTTCCTCGCCCCGTATGACGTGGATAACCTCAAGGGCGCCGGCTACACAGTGTACACCAACCATCGCTGGTCCGCCGCGTTCCGCGCCTACGGAGGGCCCCAGACATACTGGGGCGGCGAGACGGCGATAGACATGCTGGCCTATGAGTGCGGCATAGATCCCTTCGAATTCCGGGTGAAGAACATCATGAAAGACGGAGGGTTTTCTCCCAGCGGCCAGCGCTTCGAGGTCTACCCGTTCCCGAAGATGATAGAGAAGGCCCGTCCAATCTACGAGGAGTTCAAAGCCGACGCGGAGAATAAAAACAGATCAGACGGCAGGGTAAAGTACGGCGTCGGGGTGTCCTTCGGGATATACAACTCCAACGACGACGGAGCCGACGAAGCGTCGAACGGCGTCGAACTGACAAAGTACGGGGTCGTGATCTACAACACCTGGGAGGACCACGGGCAGGGCGCGGACATGGGCACGGTGGGCACCGCCCACGAGGCGCTGAAACCCCTGGGCCTGGACCCGCGCAGAATAAAGCACGTATCCAGCGATACGGCAAAGACGCCTAACAGCGGCGCGGCTGCCGCCAGCCGCTGTCAGAACATGGTAGGCAACGCGATAATAATGAGCTGCAATATGCTGCTGGACGCCATGCGCAAGCCGGACGGAACCTACCGCACGTACGACGAGATGACCGCGGAGGGCAAGGAGCTCTACTACGAGGCCACCTACAAGACCCAGGTGACGGACAACGAGGGCAATCTGATCGAGTGCGGCGGCAACGACCCGGAGACCGGGCAGGGATATCCGTTCATGGCCCACATGTTCGCGATAAACGTCGCTCAGGTGTCGGTGGACACGGTCACGGGCAAGGCAAAAGCGGAGCGTTTCGCCCTGGTGGGAGACGTGGGAGTGATATGCAACTTCCTCGTTGTGGACGGGCAGCAGTACGGAGGCATAGCGCAGGGCATAGGGCTCGCCCTCACCGAGGATTTTCTCGACGAGAAGAAGTACAACAATCTCATCACCTGCGGCCTGCCGTACCCGAAGGACGTCCCTGACGATCTGAGGCTCGTCCATGTGGAGACGCCGCGTCCCTACGGGCCGTTCGGAGCGTCCGGCACCGGAGAGATGCCGCTGGCCGCGCCCCACGCCGCCATCTGCAACGGCATATTCGCCGCCTGCGGCGCCCGGATAAAGGACCTCCCGGCGACGCCGGACAAGATCAAAGCGGCAATGAAGGGATAGTATATATAAAAGCACCGTTCCGCAAAAACGGCGTGGGGCGTTCTGCCCCACGCCGTTTTTTCGCTTCATGGGTTCGTTTATCGTTTATCAAAGGGTTTATAATTGTTTCCTAAAAAGAGCGGTCTGCCGGCGGCCCATTATCCATGAGCGCGAGAGCAGAATCGGGATATATTGGAGGAGAGGCCATGATATTGGGTGATTGGGTTATGTATTTGAACGAGGGATATATTACGGACATTCGCCGCAGAATACACGCGCGCCCCGAAATAGGTTTCGACCTCCCGGAAACCGTGGCCCTCGTCAAAAGCGAACTCGGCGCTATGGGTATCCCGTTTACCGAGCGATACGGCCGAAGCAGTATCGTCGCTGAGATCAACGGCGGTAAAAAAGCGTTCACCGCGGGGATACGCGCGGATATGGACGCGCTGCCGATAGAGGAGGCCAATGACGTTCCCTACCGCTCGACGATAAAAAACGCTATGCACGCGTGCGGACACGACGCGCATACCGCCATATTGCTTGGGACCGCCCGCGTTCTCAAATCGATCGAAGACCGTCTCGAATGCAGGGTGCGGCTCTTGTTTCAGCCCTGCGAGGAGGGAGAGGAGAGCGGCGCCCGATTGATGACCGAAAACGGAGTGATGGACGATATAGACGTCATCCTGGGACTGCACGTCGACAACAGGCTGGAGAGCGGACACATCGGCGTCTGCCCCGGGGAGTCCATGGCGGCCAGTCATCCGATAAAGATCGAATTTTTCGGGAAATCCACCCACGCCACTACGCCTCATACCGGGCGGGACGCGCTTGCGATGGCTGTAAAAACCTACAGCGGGATCCAGGCTATGCTGTGCCGCGAGATAGATCCTTTCGCGCGTTACGCGTGCTCCGTCTGTTCGTTAAATTCCGGGCTGACGTACAACGTGGTTCCGGACCGCGCGGAGATGAAAATTGCGCTGCGCACATTCGACGCCGGCCTGGACAATTTCATAGCGGACCGCATACGCGTGATAGCCGGTCACGCGGCTTCCGAGATGGGAGGCCGCGCGTCGGTGACGGGCGAAACGGAGGCCCGGGTCGTATTCAACGACCCGGCATTATCGGAACTCGTCCTTAAATCGGCCGCCGAAGCGCTTGGTCCGGATCGAACATCCAATATCTCTCCAAGACTCGGTTCCGAGGATTTCTCATTCTATCTCGCAAAAAAACCGGGAGTGTTCCTGCGGCTCGGTACCCGGAACGAGAAGAAGGGCTGCGTTGCTATGCCCCACAGCAGCGATTTTATGATCGATGAAGACGCCCTTGCCTCGGGCGTGAAAGTATTTGTCCAATTCGTCGTCGACAATATGCGCGGCATCGACCTGCCGAAACGGGCGTAAACATCAAAGACCGCTTGCGCCGCCTTGGGCTGAAATGAAGCTGATTATACAAGCTCAACCGCCGAGACGGGCGGCGATTGGCTCAAATCATCGAACAGCATGGTGAAGCGGTTCGGAAGTCTGCCGTTGAACCCGCCCAGATATTCCTAAGAGTGAACGAGGCGGCTATTTGAATACTGCTCGGTTTTGGATCTGTTTTCCGCTAATGTATTCAGATATATATTTCAGAATATCAATGACATATTAGAGGATATTTTATGGAAAAAGCGTTAATAGTACAAAAATTTGAACGAGATTTTTTTGAACGCACATACCCAAGTGTCGTTCACGATTATTCAGTGGCATTTTCAGAAATTGTGGCCAATGCTTGGGATGCCGGTGCGACCAGAGTGGATATAACTCTTCCGGAAATGCGCAATGAAGATATTATTATTAAAGATAATGGCTCAGGCATGACTGATGATGAATTTAACAATCGTTGGATGGTAATCGCCTATAACCGCGTTGCCCATCAGGGAGAATATATTGAATATCCGACTGAAAGAGGTAAGGTTAGAAGGATGGCGTACGGAAGGAACGGTGCCGGCCGGCATGCTATGCTGTGTTTCGATAATTTTTATACTGTTGAAACTTGTAAGAGCGGAAAGCGCAACACATATGATGTTTCTGTTTTAAACGACGGTACTTCAGCGTTATCCGTTGTCGATCATAAAATTTCCGATTGTGAAGCAAGCGGAACTACGCTGTTTGTTAAGGCCGTAAAAAGCTTACCTGGAATTGATGAATTGAAAAATATGCTTTCATATAAGTTTCTTTTTGACCCGGAGTTCCAAATTTATATAAACAGTGAATTGCTAGATTATCAGAAACATACTAACATGGTGCAAAGTGAATTTCTTTCAGTTGATCATAACACTATGAGCGTAAGTATATATGAAACTCCTGAAGGCGGAAAGAATACGGCGTCAACAGGCATTACGTTTTGGGTGGGGAATAGGCTTGTGGGGAATCCAAGCTGGACAAT
>JAISYN010000037.1 GCA_031269915.1 Synergistaceae bacterium | reverse complement strand
AACTCATACATCTTCCTTTCGATATATTCCTCTGATTACATGTTCTGGCGCAAGGCCCAAGGCAAGCATGACTTCACTCGAAAATTCCAGCGCCGCCGTGCCGTTCACTGTTACGACGCTGCCGCTCAAGCGCCCGGTTTCTTACCTGATTCGCTTGAATAATTATCTCCCCTTCTTCCTCGGTTTCGGCGGCAGAGTGACAGGCAGCAAGGCCGCCACGATCTCACACGCCAACTCCGCGTTGTCGATGTCGAGAACATAGTGTTCTTTCGCGCCCTCATAGGGGAAACCCCTCTCCGCGCTTGCCATCAGCGTACCGATGCGTGGCAGGATTTTAACGAATACGGCATTGTCGCAAACCAGCAGGATTGGCTTCTCGTTCACATACACCATGTACTCGCCGAACATCTTTTTGAAGCGTACCGCGCCGCTATTTTCAATCTGTTCGCAGACGTATTTGACGTAATCTAGCGTCGTTGACATTCGTTCAGTCCTCCCCTGGACATGCACTTTACCCTCATTCTCAATTGAAACGCCGTCGGGCCAGGCCAGGCGGTTATATCTTCGGCTTTCGAGGTAAATTGTCCCGCGGTTTGCTCGTGCCTTTCTATAACAACGCAAAATGTGCGCTCTCAAAATACCTCCTTTTTAACTCGCTTGAAACGTCTTATTCCATGCGTCAAACGCTGCTTGGTCGATTTCAAACACTTTGTCCTCATACCATTTTCCGCCGTCTGCGCCGAGATAACCGGGGGCTATTTCCAACGCCATAAACGCGTCGAGTGCCGCGCCGTCCGGCATCGTGAGATTATACTCGCTCGCGTGCTTGAAGCCGAAACGCAGGTAATACTCCGGGTGGCCGACGATAATCACCGCGCCGTAACCAAGTTCGCTGACGCGGCCAAGGCTGTGATGTATTATCTCCGCGCCAAGTCCGTGATTGTGCAGTTCAGGCCTCACGCTCACAGGCCCGAACGTGAGCGTTTCGACCTCACAGCCGTTGAGTCTGACAATTTTGCTCTTGGTGTACATGATGTTAGCGACGATTTCGCCATCAATCTCGCCGACAAAATCAAGCTCCGGTACGAACGCTGTCGCGCCGCGCATAATGTGCGCGAGATAGTGTTCGTTAGTGTGCGTCCGTCCGGGCAGTTTCATTGTTTCAAACGCCTCAAACGTCAGCCGTTCTACGGCGGCATAGTCGGAAAGCTGTTCGAGCCGTATGTTCATCGTTTTCATTGTCCGCATTGTCCTATCCATCCATTCGCTGCATGTCTGCCTGGTAAAATGTTCGGTTCGCTTTTCATCAAGCATCGGGCATGGTTTATCGTACTCGGTATGATGGTATGAGAAACCGCACTTCTCCTGCACACGCATCGACTTGACGTTGCCATCGTAGCAGCCGCACCACACGGCTTCGAGTTTCAAATCCTCGAAACAATGACGCAGCAATTTTCGCACAGCTTCTGGAATTAAACCTTTTCCCCAGTATGGAGCGCCAATCCAATAACCGATTTCCCCGTCGTTATCGCCCATCATATCCGTGCTGCGCTTGGCTGTGCACAATGTGACGCCAACGCTTCCTATCGGTTTATCGGTGGATTTCAAAACGACCGCATACGTCTCATCCGCGGACAGGACTGTGCGGATAATCTCCCTGCTGTCTTCAATGCTTGTATGGGCAGGCCAACCTGCAACAGGGCCTACATCAGGGTGAGATGCGTATTTATATAATTCTTCCGCATCGTCTTCTCGCCAAGGGCGCAGAATAAGCCGTTCTGTAAACAAATTCACAACGGTTTTTTCCTCCTATCCGGTACTTTTAACCAATTCACGGTTATATTTCCAGTTTTCGAGGCAAATTATCCCGCAGCTCGTTCAGCCAAGCGGCTATTTTTTCGTCGAGCGCGGAAATGTCTCTTGCGGTCGATCTCGAAAAATCCATCGAGTTCGCTATTTTTGCGCTGCGGGCTTCTTTCTCGAAACAAGTGAAAAAGTCTCCGAAATTTCCTCCCTGGGTGGAGAAAGGGACGACAATTTTACCCTGAAAATCGCTTTGCGACAGGAAAGCGCGAATAGGTGCCGATAATGTATAAAACCACACGGGGGAACCCACAAAAACTACGTCAAAAGATGAATAATCACTCGGAATTTTTTTCAATTCCGGCAATTTACCGCTCTTTTGTTCTCTCCAAACGGAAAGATACAGCATCGGAGAAGCAGGATAACTTTTTTCCGTTTCGAGTTCAAACAAAGTTCCACAGGTCATTTCTGCTATTCTGCCAGCGATCTCCTTTGTCGTGCCGCCCAGGGAATAAAAGACCACAAGGGTATTTCCCAAATCGATTCGTTCCGCTTCCGGAAAAACTCTCATATCCCTTTGACGCGGCACGCTGAACGCGCTCCACGCAAACCAGCCGATTACCGCAATCGCTAAAAACAAAGACGCAAACAGCACTTTGCGTTTCATCATCTCTTCCCCTTCTCTACTTTACTTTATTGAAAGTCACGCGTTTTTCTTTCATTGAAATTTTGACGACTTGATATCCGCCCCCCCTCCTGCAAAATTCTGGGAAAAATATTGACCGCCATATATGCTATCTGTTATTATATACGACGGTTTTTGGGCGGCATAGCCAAGTGGTAAGGCAGAGGACTGCAAATCCTTTACCCCCGGTTCGAATCCGGGTGCCGCCTCCAGAATTAAATTTAAGCCAAGTGATAAAATCGCTGAATCCAGTAAATATCAAGGGTTCAGCGATTTTTTATGGCCGCTAAAGCGATATAAAGCCGTATACACGGATATAGACACCGGGTAAGATACCGTGTAAAATTTTCAAACGAAAATACCTTACCCGGTGGAGGTGGCAAAATGGCCCTGAACGATGTCACAATCAGAAATGTGAAACCTAACGGGAGAGCATTCAAGTTGAAAGATTCTGATGGGCTTTTTCTCGATGTCCGGCCCTCGGGCAAGAAGATTTGGAGAGTCCGTTACTGGATCAAACAGAAAGAAAACACCCTGACGCTTGGAGAGTATCCCGCAGTCAGCCTGAAAGATGCGCGGATAATGCGCGACGAGGCGAGGAAACTCATTGTCATAGGCATCAGGCCGGAATCGCCGAAACAGGCGAACAGCAGCGCACAGGAACAACCACAGAACACCTTCGCAAACATCGCCCAAGAGTGCCTTGACCAGCGCAGGAAAGAACAGCGTAGCGAGAAAACCCTTTCCGGAGTAGGATCCCGCTTACGCCGTCTCGTACTGCCATTCATAGGCAATATGGAGATGGATCAGATACAGGCCCCTACTTTGTTGCAGGTAATCAAGCGCATTGAGGCGAAAGGCACGCTCGAAACCGCGCACCGTGTACTCAATATATGCGGCCAGATATTTCGCTACGCAATAGTTACGGGTAGGGCCGTAAGAGACCCATCCAGCGACCAGAAAGGCGCCTTGCTGTCCGTGAAATCAAAACATTTTTCGACGATAACGACGCCCAGGGAAATAGGGCCTCTGCTCTAAAGACTTTCTCCAGCCATCCAGCTCCTGTGCCTTGGTTTCCCATTTAACCACACCCAAGTTCCTCAAATCCTCCAC
>JAISYN010000263.1 GCA_031269915.1 Synergistaceae bacterium | reverse complement strand
GGGGTGATGCCCCTTATCAGTATGATAAGGCCCGGCGGCGAAAACAGGGCTTTGGAAAATGTTAAAAAAGCGCGAAAATCGGGGCGCCCCAGACGTCTTGGAAATACGAGGAAACCCGGGTGATATTTCGGCCGTAAGGAGTGAAAGGGTTTGCTTTTTCAAAATTTTGATGTTCTGAAACTTTTAGGCGGCGTAGCGTTTTTGATATACGGCATTAAAATAATGGGCGACGCCCTGCAAAATCTCGCCGGCGACAATATGCGCCGCCTGCTGGCTTCTCTTACCGGAACTCCTATTCGCGGCACAATGGCAGGCGCCGTGGTGACTATGATAATACAGAGCAGCAGCGCTACCACAGTTATGGTAGTGAGTTTCGTGCATGTGGGTTTGATGAACCTGGCTCAGGGCTTCAGCGTGATAATGGGAGCAAACATAGGAACCACCATAACGGCGCAGTTTATGGCTTTCAATATTCAAAAATATTCGACAATCGCGGCAATAGTCGGTATGGTGCTCGCCATTGCCGGACGCAGCACGAAACAAAAACAGGCCGGCGCCGGGATGGTGGGTTTTTCTCTCCTTTTCGTCGGAATGGGAATGATGCAGGACGCGATGAGTTTCCTCGAAGGGCGTCAGGATCTCTTCATCAATCTGAACAACAACCCTCTGCTTGGCCTTTTGATGGGCACGCTTGTCACAATGGCGATTCAGGCAAGTTCCGCCACTGTCGGCCTGACGATGGTCATGGCCTATCAGGGGCTTCTTTCGCTTGAAACCTCCATAGCCATCATTTTAGGCGACAACATAGGAACGACAATCACGGCGGTACTCGCGGCGCTTGGAGGAAACAGAGCCGCGAAACAGGCGGCGACGGCTCACGTCATGTTCAACGTGATTGGCTCATGTTTAGTGATGCTGATACTGCCTCATTATACCAGCCTCGTGACAATGACATCTTCCAACATAGCCCGCCAGGTAGCTAACTCACACAGCATGTTCAATATATTTAACACGGTTATCTTTATGCCGTTCATAACGCCTTACACGGAACTCATCAAAAAGATAATCCCGGACGGCGGGCGAGCCGTTGCCATCGAGCAAAACACGCGCTTTCTGGACGTCAATCTCATAGAGGTTTCTCCGGCGGCGGGTATTGACGCCGTCCGCAAGGAAATGGTGAGACTGGGGGAGATAGCTCTCGGCATGCTTAAGGACTGTTATAGGATAATTCTCCAACGCGACTGGAAAGGAATTCCCGACGTGTTTATGACCGAAAAGACTATAAATCATCTCACTCACGAGATAATCATGTACGCCATCGAAGTGGGGCAAAAAGTTCACGCGCCGGATTTGTCGCTTCTTTTGAATTCATGCGTAAGCGGGGTGAGCGACATGGAACGCATGGGAGATCACGGCGAAAATATCATAGAAATGGCTCAGTTTATGGCGGACAATAAACTGGAGTTTTCGCACAAAGCCACTAATGAGTGCCGTGAAATGTTCGATTTGGTGATAGAAGCCGTCGAAAAAAGCGTCAGGGCGCTTGACGGAGAGAAGCCGGAATTGGTCGAGGAAGTGCTGACCCTGGAAAAAAAGACGGATAAAATGGAGCGTACTCTGCGCGCGCGTCATATCGAACGGCTCAACAGCGGAAAATGTCAGCCGGACGTCGCCGTCGTGTTTATAGATATTCTGAGCAACCTTGAAAGGGTTGCGGATCACGCGCATAACGTAGCGCTCATTGTAAAGGATATACAGACCGTTCATCACAGGCAGGCGGTGAAGTAAATGGATGCCGCGGCAGTGTCGCTGGGATTGATTCAGGGAATCACTGAGTTTCTGCCGGTCAGCAGTTCGGGCCACCTCGCGTTATTCAAGACGATCGCCGGCTATGAGGGAACGACGTTGTCATTTGATCTGGTTCTCCATATTGCCACGCTTCTTGCGGTGTTTTTATATTTTTTGAATGATATATTGCTCATCCTCTTTGAATGGTGCTACGGTTTTTTCAACGCTAACGCGCGGCGTTGGACCGGGTGGCGTTTGGGATGGGCGATTATCGCAGGCGTCGCCGTAACGGGCCCGGTTGGGATTTTCCTGAGTCCTTTCGTCGAGAAGGCGTCGACGGACATGTTGTGGCTTGGCGCGAATTTTCTCATAACCGGAGCGTTGCTGATCTCTGCGAAATTTATCACCGAGGGGAATGATGGCGCGGGAATGAGAAGCGCGTGGTTTGTCGGCCTTGTGCAGGGATTTGCCGTATTTCCAGGCATTTCCAGATCTGGTTCGACGATCTGGGCGGGTCTCGTTTTTGGCCTTTCGAGGGAAGAAGCGTTTCGTTTTTCCTTTATTCTGTCCATTCCGACGATAATAGGAGCGTCTTTGTTCGAAGCGGGAAAACTCGGAGGGGCCTCCGAATTCATGAATTCCCTGCCGGATGGATGGCTGTACGCCGCTATAGCGGCCTTCGTATCAGGTTTTCTCTCGCTCGTTATACTGCGGAGACTTGTCGTCGGCGCCAAATGGTGGGCTTTTTCGCTGTATTGCATAGCGCTTGGCTGCGTGGTTGTCATCTATTCGATGATGGGAACGTAAAACATGCCTCGTCTTATCCTGGCTTCAGAAAGCCCGAGAAGGCGCAAATTGCTTGCGTTGCTTGGGCTGCCGTTTGAAGCGGTGAGTCATGGAATGGAGGAAACGGAGGAAACTGACGAGACGCCGGCCGAAATGGTCCTTCGCCTTTCGAAACTGAAAGCTTTGGCCGTGTCGTCGCGTATGCCCGACGCTTGCGTGATAGGAGCCGATACTGTCGTGGACGTCGACGGACAGCCGTTACTGAAGCCGTTGAACAGGAGAGACGCCGTACGTATGCTGAATGTACTCAACGGCAGGTCGCACAAGGTGCATACGGGAGTCGCGCTTGCCAGAAATTCGTTCGTTGTGGCCTCGTCGGTTGAAACAACCGAGGTTGTATTCGGAGATTTGAGCGAGGACGAAATTTTGTCTTTCGTCTCATCCGGCGACGGGGACGATAAGGCCGGAGCTTATGCCATTCAAGAGAGAGGGGCTCTGCTGGTGGAAAAAATCGACGGCTGTTATTATAATGTGGTTGGCCTTCCTGTGTATAAATTGATGAGACTTTTGGACAAATTTGTTCCGGATGTGTTCCGGGGCCCTTGACATCGGAGTTTGCGGAGGCGGGATCGAGTTTATAATGCTCCGCGACAGAGCGGATAGGGGTGAATGCGATGCCGGGAGAGCGGTATGATGAAACGGAGTATCCGGCGGGCGACGCCGGATACAGGGAAGAGATACAGGCGAAGATCAGCAGGATGGAGCGAAATCAGGGACTTCATCTCAAAAAAAAACAGTTTGATGGACGCGGAGGCAAAATTCCCAGTTTTGACCTTTTTTTCATGGGATTGCTGATCATAGCGGTTTTGCTGTCAGGGTTCGATCTTTATCGCCGTATCGGAATAGAGTGGTCTCACAGGATAGTCGGGATGGCCGTCGAGTACAGGGACATCGTATTACTGTCCCATCAGGCGGGTGAACCGGCGGACGCCATATTCAGCCGGATGAAACTCTGCGGCGTCGAAGGGGTTATGGTGCAGGAACTGACCGGAAAAGATCTGTCGGCGGGATTTCTTCCCATTAGCTATGGATCGCTCGCGACATTCCGGCCGATGCTTCGTTTTGCCATTTCACTTCCGCTCGACAGGGCCGCGATACTGGTCGAAAATTCAGAGCCGATTCTCGAACCTATAGTGGATTATCTCAGGATTCGTATGAAGTCCATAGTGACGCTGACAATCGCGGAAGGTACGCTTATTGTCATGCCGGCGGCTACTGATGAACTGGCGGACTCCGGAATTATTCCCGACTTCTCAGCTCTCGCTTTCGCCGAGAGAGTGGGGACGGTCGCTCTATATCGCCCGACTCCTGCCTCCGGTGTGGACGGTGAACGCACAGCCGACAGCATAAGGTGGCTGAAAAGCAAATATCCTTCCATCTCGTGCGTGGTACCGGCTGGGCAGACGGTCTCCGGCTATCCCGAACTTGCCCCGATAGCACGGACGCTGAAGGAACTCAATTTGCCGGTTGGGCAGGCCGAGTTCGTCCGTCAGATAGGAATTTCCGAGCTGTATTCGGGAGTAAAACCGCTTCTCCTTCCTATGCACAGCCTCGTACGCGAAGAATTGATATCAAGAAGATTTTCGAGAGAGCAAATTATAGAGAGAATGGTGCGCGCCGTACATGAGCGATCGATACGCATCGTTTTGTTCCGCCCGTACGATCTCTATAGCGTTGGTAAACTCGCCCCATTCCTGGAGGACATGGGGAAAATAAAAGATGCCCTGGTTTCCAGAGCCTACAGGACTGGTTGGCCTCGGCCGATTCCGGCTTTCAAGGCTTCGATCGGAGCGTCCCTTGGGTTGGCTCTGGTGTTTCTCATCACCCTTTATTCCTATGCGCGGAGATATCTGAACGGCTATAGCAGCGCGATGTCAAAGGCCGAATTGGCGGCTATCATCGCCGGCGCGGCGGTCCTGGGGCTTTGCCTGTGGAAGATATCCGCGGCGGCCAAATTGCTCGGAGGCGCGGTAACGGCCATTCTTGCCACGGAAGCTGCTCTGTGGGCGCTCGATCGCTATAAGAAGCCATTTCATGGACTGCTCGCCGGGTTGGGCATAACCTTGGGGGGAGGTCTGGTGATCGCCGCGTTTTACGGAACGAGCGATTCCATGCTCCGTCTCGCCCCGTTCTCCGGTGTGAAACTCACTCTGCTGCTTCCGCCGGTGCTCATATTGGCGCATGACCTCAAGAAAAGGATACATCCCGAGTCGCTGATCGATATCATAAATCGACCGCCTCTTTGGGGAGAACTCATGCTGGCGGGTTTGCTGATTTCAGCCGCCGTCATTCTTACAATTCGCAGCGACAACGCCTCTTATGTGCCGGGATGGGAGATACGATTACGCGATTTTCTGGAACGCATGCTTTGGATAAGGCCCAGAACGAAGGAATTTCTCGTGGGCTATCCCTGTCTCGTCATCTGCTTCGTGGCCGAAAAAAGGGGATGGATACCGAATTATCGGGAAATTTTCAGAATTGGCGCGAGCATAGCCTTTGCCAGCGCCGTAAATTCCTTCTGTCATTTCCACACAATTTTGCCCCTGACAGTGGCAAGGGTCTTGAGCGGGTGGTGTCTCGGGATAGCTATGGGTTTTGTGGTTCTGGCGCTTGTTGAGTATATGGGAGGTCCGATCCGCAGGGGCGTGCGGGAGCTGCTCGATTGATGTCCGGAGGCGCCAAAGCTTTCGACGTATTGCTCGCGGGATATTTTGGTTTTGGAAATCTTGGCGATGAACTGCTTGCCGAAGCCGCTGTAAAAAATCTCTCATCCTGCGGTATACCTCCGGAGAGAATTTCCATACTTTCAAACCGTCCTTCGGAATCACTGGCAAACTTTGGGATTTCGTCGTTTGACAGATGGAAGATCACCGATATCGCAAGAGCGCTCGATATGTCGCGTTCCATGCTTTTTGCGGGAGGAGGTCTTTTTCAGGACACGACCAGCGTAAGATCATGCGTCTACTACTGGGGTCTGATATGGACGGCCCGCTTAAAATCAGTGCCGGTGGCGGCTGTGGGCCAGTCCGTCGGTCCGCTCGCCGGTTCGTTTTCGAAATTGCTCACGAAAGACGCACTGAAAAAGTGCAAATATATCGCTGTGAGGGACGACGCTTCAGCCGAAGTCGCGTCTGCAATGAATATTGCCTGCGAGGTTATGCCGGACCCGGTTATGAGCATCGAAATACCGGAAAATGAAGGCGGGGAAGACGTTCTGGTGAACATTCGCCCGGTTGCGGGAGGCGGCTATGATGCCGCGCGCGCGGTGCTTGATGCCGTCAGAGTTCTCGACGCCGACGGGGCGAAGCTGCTCTGTGTCGCTATGTCGAAAGAAGACGCCCGCTTGATGGAAAAGTTGCGGGAATCGCGCTCGTTGCCTGAGTGCGAGATTGTGACGCCGCGAAACGCGGGTGAATTTTTCGGGATCGCGCGCCGTGCGCGCGCAGCGATAGGAATGAGACTGCATTTCGGCATATTGTCCATGCTCTCCGGACTGGATGTAGTTCTCGCGCCTTATGATCCGAAAGTTTCGTCCTTCGCGCGGGCATGGGAATTGAAACTGTTGAAAATAGAAAATATTGCTGAGAATTTTGATATAATAAAATTGTTGACAAAATCGAAGTTTGGAGATAAAAGAAATTTCGAAAAAATTCGTTTGCTCGTATTCCGTCAATTTGAAACAGCTCTTGACAGGATGCTGGGGGAATGTGATGAATGAAATAAGACGGGACGAACTCGGGAAAACGGCGCTTGAGGTTCGTAAGGATGTTGTTCGGATGTTCGGTGTGGCGGGCGCGGGAGGTTTTTCGAAGGCTCTTGGCATAGTCGACGTTCTGGTTTATCTTTATTGGGAATATATGAAAGTATTTCCGTGCGAGCGCGGCAGACCCGAACGTGACAGATTTGTTCTGGGTAAGGGAGCGGCGGTTCCGGCGTTGTACGCGTGTCTTGCGAGACGCGGTTTTTTCAGGCGGGACGAGCTATGGAACTATAGCCGCCTGGGGGCTATGTTGCAGGGATATCCCGATATAAGAACTCCGGGAATCGACGCGCCGTGGGAACCTTATGGAGGCGCGATAGCGCTTGCTTTCGGTATATCTATGTCGTTGCGGATGGAAGGCGTTGCGGCGCGGGTATTTTGCCTGATGGACGAGGATGAAATATTCTACGGGGAAGCCCTTGAGTCGCTTGTTGTTTACTCTTCGGACGGTCCTGGCGGCGTCGTCCTGATTGTGGATTCCGACTCCGATGGAAAGCGCGCCGCGCATTGTTTGGAGGGGTTGGGCCGGAGGGTTTTGTTTGCAGACGGCCACGATTTTTTTTCCATGGAAGCGGTTTTCGAAGGCCTGAATCGCGGTCCGCAAACGCCCGCAGCGGTGATAACTCTGACGGAGTCCGAAAATTTGAAGCAGGCGTCTAGTGCTCCGGAGTATGGCGCCCCGTTGTCGATGGACGAAGTTGAGAGCGTCCTGTCGATCCTGAAATGAACTTTGAGATAAGCGCGGAAATGATGAGCGGTACCCCCCAAAACAGTTTTGGGGGGTACTTGGCCGCTATGTCGAAATTTGTGGATAACCCGGAAAGCGTCGTCTCTTTGAATTGCGGGGTCCGCCCTGGAAAATCCGGCGAAAGCGCCGTATCGGAGCGCTGTATGATACTGAAAGCGGCTGGGCTCGCACTCGGCGGGAGACGCGTTTTTCTGATGTCCGCTTTCGATCCGATGTTTATATCCCGAGGATATGAACAGATAAGAGCGGCTGTTTGTGTTCCAAATTTGAAAGTAGTGCTATTATCTGTTCATGACGGCGCCGAATTGGATCTTGGCGGCGCGGTGCGGCAAATGAGCGAGGATTTCGCTCTGATGAGAGTTTTGCCTGGTATGGCCGTATTAGCGCCGTCGGACAGGCGGAGTTCATATATTTTGACATGTTTACTCGCGTCGTCGTGGGAAGGACCGGCCTATATGAGGCTTAGCCATTCCGAGACGGGAGATATTTACGGCGGCGATGATTCAGATTTTGGCATTGGAGGGGCGCGATTGTTGTCAGAAGGTGACGGCGTCACAATATGTGCTTGCGGCGTCATGGTGAAGGAGGCTCTTGCCGCCGGTGAAATGCTCGCCGCACAGGGTATAAGCGCCGATATCATAGATTGCTACAGCATAAAACCGTTCGCCGTGCAGACCTTGCTCGCATCGGTCAGGCGTACAGGATGTTGCGTAGTTGCTGAAAAACATAATAACTCTGGAGGCCTTTTCGGGACGGTGTCCGAATGTCTCAGCCGCGGTTATCCCGTACCGGCGATGTGTGTGTCAGTTGATGATCGTTTCGGTCAGAGTGGCACAGAGGGAGAATTGCGCGAATATTACGGTCTGACGCACAGAGAAATAGTGCATAATGCGCTTCAGGTCTGGGCGATACGCAGGAGGTAATTATGGATATCCGCTTTTCGGGAGTCAGCAAAGTATTTTATCCTGATATAACCGCACTGGAAGACGTTTATCTGGAAATACCAAAAGGCGAGTTCGTCTACCTCGTGGGGCCTACAGGTTCCGGAAAGACGACTCTGCTTCGCTGTATAACGAGAGAAGTAGCCCCGACGAGGGGCCAGATAACTGTCGGTTCTTTTTCGCTCCGGAAGATAAGCAGAGTGGACCTCTCGATTTTCAGGCGGGATATCGGCATTATATTTCAAGATTTTTGTCTTCTGCCTCACCTGAATGTGTTTGAGAACGTCGCTTTTGTACTTGAGGTTTTGGGCGCTCCGCCCCGTGAAGTAAAGGAGCGCACGGGGGAAATACTCGATCAGGTCAATCTCTGGCGCAGGCGTTTTCTTTATCCCCCGCAGTTGTCGGGCGGGGAACAGCAGCGTGTCGCGGTAGCGAGGGCGATAGTGAACTCCCCGTCAGTCCTGCTTGCCGACGAACCGACGGGCAACCTCGATCTCCACACGGCGGAAGAGATAATGCAGCTTATAATGTCCATAAACGCGCTCGGTACCACCGTGATAATGGCGACACACAACCAGTACCTGGTCGACGCGTTCAGGCAGCGTGTGGTCGGAATAAGATCCGGACGCGTGGTGCGCGACGAGAGAAGGGGAAGGTACAATCTCGATGGGGAGCTTTAAGTACGCCCTGCGTGATGGAGCCCGCCTCATAGTAAGGCACTGGGGACTCGCGTTCCTCACAATATTTACGTCGATGGCTGTATTTTATCTGATCGGGGCGTCGGTACTGCTGGTTCTCAACACAAGGCACATCGTCGACATTCTCGAGGGTGAGCTGTCCATACAGGCTTATCTCGCTCCTAACGCCAATTACGAGGAGGCGGCTCGCGCCGTCGCCGAAATCAATCACGTGACGAGAGTCGTC
The DNA here is from genome assembly GCA_031269915.1 of Synergistaceae bacterium. Lineage (GTDB taxonomy): Bacteria > Synergistota > Synergistia > Synergistales > Synergistaceae > JAIRKI01. The sequence goes on along the minus strand of JAISYN010000263.1, from coordinate 3,421 downwards.
ATAATAACTCAGGAGATGGCGCTCGAACGTCTGAAACAGCGCCTTCCCGATCGTGCGGATGTGCTCACGCTTCTCGGGGAGAATCCCCTGCCGTCAAGTCTCGAAGTGTCAATAGACAGAGCCGACAATATAGAGTCGGTGGTCACGGCTCTCGCTGCCATTCCCCTGATAAACGATATAGTCTACGCTGGCAAACTGGCCGAAAAACTCGCGAAATTCTCCAGTTTCGCCGGACATTTCTCCCTTGTCATGCTGATCGTCGCAATCACCGCTTCCGCTGTGGTGCTTTTCAACACGATACGTATAGCCGTCTACTCCAAAGAGGAAGAAATAGGGATAATGCTGCTGGTTGGAGCTACTCCCACATTTGTGGCCATGCCGTTTGTCCTTCAGGGAATTATCCTTGGAGGAGCCGGGTCTCTGGGCGCCAGTATATTCCTTGCGCTTAGCTATAACGGAATAATAGCCAGACTGAAGGATTTGATGCCGTTTCTGCCATTTTTGGAGAGCCGCGGCGTCGTGCTGGAACTGGGGTTGATACTTGTGGGGGCTGGAGCCACTGTCAGCTTGATAGCGAGTCTGATTGCGGTTGAAACGTTTACCAGAAGGGCAATGAAACCGTTGTAGACTGTAGATGAAAGGAGACGCCGAGTTATGATTATGATAAACAGAATGAATAGGACCGTGTTTTCGATGAAGGCGCTTATCGTTTTGTCATTCGTGATATTTTGTTTTGCTTTAGCGGCCGTACCTGCCGCCGCCGCTCCAGCGTCGAATAACGACATAGAAAAAGAGCTGGCCAATCAGCAGAAACGGCTCGATACTATGGAGCGGGAGATAAAAAAGACCGACGCTAAACTGAAAGACGCCAAGAAAAAAGAGGAAAAGGCGATCAACGACATCTCAAAATTGAGCAACCAGCTCGCTGAGGCCGAACAGCGCCTCAACGTCACTGAACTGAAGCGCGCCCAGGTCTCCAATAATCTCACTGATACGGTCGTGAGGATACAGGAGACCGAACTGCGGATGGAGAGGGCAAAAAAACTTCTCAAAGAACGTGTGGTTGCGGTTTATAAATATGGGGGAGCGGCCGAATTCAGCCTTTTGATGTCCGCGAACGGGACGCAGGACGCGCTTTCGACATCCTATCTGCTGTCGAGGATAGCGGAACAGGACAAGTCGTTGATAAGAGAGCTGATGATAGAAAAAGACACGCTTGACAAAGCGAGGGCCGAACTCGAAAAACAGAGAAACGAACTCGACAGGCGAAACAAGGATCTGGAGAAGCAGAAAAACACGATACAGCGCACGTCCAACGAAAGAAACAAGATGTTGCAGCAGGCGCGGAAAGACAAGGCGCTCTTTCAGGCGGAACAGGACGAACTGTTGCGCGCTTCCAAGGAATTGAAGTCGAAGGTGAACGACCTCCTCTCGCAGAAAAAAAGACAGAATAAAGACAAAGGCTCGGCGTTGTCGTATAAGGGCGGAAAATTCGCGTGGCCGCTCAGGGGCAAGATAAACAGCCCTTACGGTACCAGGATACATCCGGTGTTTAAAACGAAGGCCACTCATACCGGAATCGACATAGACGGTAACAGGGGCGACGCGGTGCGGTCCGCAGCCGACGGGGAAGTGCTTTATACCGGCTGGCTCAGAGGATACGGCCAGGTGGTGATAATCGACCATGGCAGCGATCTCACGACGGTGTACGCGCATCTGTCCGGAATAGACACGGCGGAGAACGCTAAGGTGAAGACCGGCGATAAAATCGGAAGGGTTGGGGCGACCGGCGTGGCTACCGGTAACCATCTGCACTTCGAAGTCAGAGTGAACGGAAATACGGCCGATCCCATGAAATATTTGCAGTAGCAGTAGTAAGACTAAACTTTTCTGAAAGTTGATGATGCGGAATGCTTAAAAGAGTCAGGGATATCCTGATTGGCGTTTTTATAGGGGCGTTCGTCGTAACGGCCATCATGGCCGCCGGCGCGTCCGATTACGGGAACGAATGGTCGAAGCTTCTGCCGTTCACCCAGCATAATTTGATGACCATGAGCCAGGCGAGAAATTATCTTGAAACGTTTTTTGTAGACGAGGAAAACCTGCCAAGCGAGCAAAAACTGTTCTACGGTTCGCTCAAAGGCATGATATCCGCTATAGACGATCCGTATACGAGATTCGTCGATCCGGAACAACTGGATGAGGAAGGAATGGAAATGGAGGGCGAGTACGGCGGGCTTGGAATGTATATAGGCTCCCGGGACGGCAAGATATTGGTAATCAGCCCTATAGAGGATACGCCGGCCGACAGGGCGGGGATCAAACCGCTCGACGAAATAGTCAAGATCGATGAAGAAGTCGTGATAGGCATGGATCAGAACGACGTCGTCAAAATATTGAGAGGCCTTCCGGATACTTCTGTCACGGTTTGGATGAGGCGTCTCGGGGAGGATGAACTCAAGTCGTTCGAGATGGTCCGTGAGATAATAAATATAAAGACCGTTCGCTTCCAGATGATGGACAAAATCGCTTATATAAAGCTCAACAATTTCCATCAGAAAAGCGCTTCGGAGCTTGGCAGCGCCATTTTAAAAGCTTCTGAAACGGGCGCTGAAGGCATAATCCTCGATGTCAGGAACAACCCTGGAGGTCTGCTGAACGTGGCGGTGGACGTGGCGTCGCTCTTCATCGACGGGGGGTTGGTAGTCAGCTTGCAAAGCCGCGTCAGCAGATTCGACGAGGCGCTCTACGCCGCTCATGGAAAAGCCACTGAACTTCCGCTTGTGGTTCTTATAAACGAAGGCAGCGCCAGCGCGTCCGAAATAGTCGCCGGAGCCGTTCAGGATCTCAAAAGAGCTCCTCTGGTCGGAACTAAAAGCTACGGAAAGGGTTCGGTGCAGTCACTCTTCCCGCTGCCGGACAAGTCCGGCATGTATATTTCCGTGGCTCGTTACATGACGCCGTCCGGTAAGATAATAGATCATAAGGGACTTATTCCCGATTATGTCGTGGAAGGCGAGTTTACTCAGGTGACGTCGGAAGACAGACAGCTTCAAAAAGCGCTGGGCGTCATGAAAAACGTTCTGTTGGCGCCGAAGGAGTAGCGTCACGTATCGTATCAAGCGGGGAGCGCGCCGCGCTTCCGTTCTGGCGCCGCTGATTGCGGCGCTTGGTTTTGCCGCTGGCTGTCTCTTTTTTGCGGGTTTTCCGGCGCCTGCGAAAGTTGGAGGCGCGGAAATCGAGGCGTCAGCAGGTTCCCAGCCGCCGGCCGTTTCCGCGTACGACCTTCCCAAAATCGCGCTGGTGTTGGACGATTGCGGCGCCAATATGGAACTTGCGCGCAGGGTGTCGTCGCTTGATTTGCCGATTACCTGGGCTATAATCCCAAATTTGCGGCATAGCTCCGAAACCGCGGAAATCC
>JAISYN010000206.1 GCA_031269915.1 Synergistaceae bacterium | reverse complement strand
GTGATTCAAGGGCATACCCGACAGGGAGCAAGCTCCCTGTACCCTCTTTATAAATTTTTTCTTTCACCCTTCGGGTGAAAGAAAAAATTTATAAAAGGGGTCCGGGGAACTGATTCCCCGGTGGGGTTCGGGGCAGAGCCCCGAGGTTTTAATCCCGTGTTTTGCCGCGCGCGGCGGCTTCCCTGAAAAACTCGCGGGCCGTGGCCGGCGACACGCTGTAATATTCGTCCCCTATAGATACGGACACGCCCTGCTGGCATTTTTGCATACAAAACCGTCCCCTCATCTCGACTTCGCCATCGAGCGACATTTCAGCCGCCATGTTTCGGAACTCATTCAGCACGTCGTAAGCGCCCTTCAGGTGACAGGAGCTTCCAAGGCATATATCGATCTCGATCATCGAAGTTCCTCCCTCAAAAGTAACTGACCTTTATCCTTTTGCCCATCTTTTTGAGGGACTCCGAGAGTTCCTCGACCAGGCTCATCTTTATGCTGAACCCGATGGGCAGGCTGGGGTTCTGGTGAGCCGCGTTGATCGCCCGCCCGACGAAGAAGTTGATGTCGGTCGATTCCTCGAAAAGCATGACCGCGATCCTCGAAGCGCCGTCCGCGCCCCGGCTCCACTCGTTGTGCCGCGCGTTATCGCCGATGTAATCCCTGGAATATTCGAGCGCCCTGTTTATAGTGATTACCCCTTCCGTGGCGAGATCTACGCCCTCTATCTCGGCTATGGGAGGGACGCCCGGATCCACGTAGCCTTCGGGAGATACCCGCAGTTCGCTTCCGAGGTACTTCGCGGCTATCGACGACGTGGTTCCGCCGCATACTATATGGCGGCCCTCCTTTGAGAAGAACAGCGACATCATCTTCTCGTCGTCGTCGGGGTTCACCGGCGGCCCGATCAGGAGATTGACCGGCTTTCTCCTGCGTATCCGCGCGACCGCCACCGTGGCGTCGTCGCCCGGTTTGTCGTCGTAGAGCAGGGCCGCTTCGTCCGTCAGTATCGTCGTTAGCGTCTTTGCCGTGTACTCGTTTTTATACTTCCCCTCAAGAAAAACGGCCACGTTCTCCCTCTGCCATCCGAAGCTGAGACGGCTGCCCATCCCGGCGTGAACCACGCCGTCGCTCATAGCGACGAACACGTCGTTTTCCTGAAGTTTTATCCTCGATTTGTATATCGTCTTGCCGTCTATCTGTTCAGTGACGCTCGGATACTCGAAGTTCCTGCCGCCGCGAAGCATGATGACGCGAGGGTTGTCGTACTGGATTATCTCGGCATCCATGTCGCCCGGCGCGTCCGGGTCGCCGGAAATCTTGATAATAGTGAACGTGGAATACGCTATGCGTCTCACCGGACAGACCGGCAGGGTAGCGGCGACGGTCGACACGCACTTTTGCAGGCTCATATTTCGGGATATCATCGTCGAAATTATCCGCGCCGTGAGCGTCGAAAGGATGTTGGCCTTGACGCCGCTGCCGAGCCCGTCCGCCAGCACTATGACGGGAGAGTCCGAATCGACTGTCTCCACCCTGTCGCCGCACAGACGCTCGCCGTATTTGTTGAGGCTCCGCCAGCCTATGTCAGTGCAGAAACTGTTCATTGTGAATCGTCTCTTTCAGTCTGGAGAGCGCTATCTGAGTCTCCGCCGCGGTCTCCCCCAGCAGGGACGCTATCTCCTGGACGGTGCGCATCTGGCGCTCGATCACGCGGTCGGTTATCTCTATCGTCTCGCCGCATATCTCGACCTTGCGGCTGCGGCCGATCTCTTCCTCGGTCACGTCGCGCATCAGCACGATGATGATGTCCTGCCCGTCGTCGTGGATGATCGTCTGCATCACGTACTTTTTATATTCGACGAGGTATGTCCTTTTTTCGTAGACGTTCTCGCCCACATCGGCGGAACGGAGTATGGGCAGCGGATCGAGGACACACGACACGTCCCTGCCTTTGACATCCGATTCCTCCCGAATGTTGAGTATCGCGCAGGCCGCCCTGTTCGCCTGCTGAATCACGAGCGACTTGTCGAGAACGATGATGCCGTTCGGGGTGTTGTTTATGATGGTGTCGGAGAACGATTTCGCGCGTTCGTGCAGATACGGCAGGCACATGGTGATGTCGGCCTTGCCGGTGAGGACGGCGAGCGCTTTGTCGCGGCAGGTGTCGTAACCGCAGCTTCCGCAGTTGAGTTCGTCCTCGGGACGCTTCTTGCCCATGGCCCTCAGCGTCTCCTCGACAGCGGCGCCGCCGGGAAAAATTTTTCTGATGGGGCGCGGCTCGAATTTCTGCATGATCGATTCCTCTTCGGGAGACGGCACGTCGAAATCGAGTTCGCCGGCCGACGCCTCCACTGCTATCCAATCTTTTACGAGAAATCTGCCCGTGCCCGACATGGCGGGCCCTCCGACGCACGAACCGACGCAGGCCGACATCTCTATGAAGCAGTCGCGCACGTCTCCGGCGATGACGCCCCTGATCGCGCTTATGCAATTTTGCATCCCGTCTATGGCGATATAGCTGCGATCGGGGCGGTGTTCCGTCATGCTCTTCAGGATGCCGCCCGGTATCGGGAACATCCTGGCGCGCCCAGATTCCGGTGGCCTGCGGTTCGCAGATTTTTCCGGCTCGACCCCTTCTTCGGCGAACCACCGCGACAGTTCGCCGAACGTAAGCACGCAGTCAACCGTTCCCCGATATTCCTCCGCCTCGGACTTCTTCGATATGCACGGCCCGATGAACACGGTTTTCGCGTCCGGTTTTTCCGCCTTTATGGCGGCACAGTGCGCCCTCATGGGCGAGACCGCCGGCGCGAGGCAAGGCAGGGCTTCCGGAAAATATTTGCGTATCAGCAGGTTGACCGAGTGGCAGCAGGAGGAGATGACGATGCTCCTGTCGTTTGACGCCATCATATGCTCGTATTCCCGTTTCACGACGGTGGCGCCCAGGGCCGTCTCCGACGTGTCGCTGAATCCCAGCCGCGCGAGCGCCGCCCTCATGGAGTCGATGGAAACTCCTTCGAAGTTCGCCGAAAACGACGGCGCTATGCTCGCGACCACGGTTTCTCCGCGCCTTATCATATCTCTGGCTTTGGGCACGTCGTCCCTTACGCTCTTCGTCTTCTGCGGGCATATCACGAAACACCTGCCACAGATGACACATTCCTCGGTCAATATTTCCACGCGCGCGTTGCTGGTCGAAAAACTGATCGACTTGACGGGACAGTGCCTTATACATTTGTAGCAGTGCCGGCAGTTGGAACCGCTGAATTGCAGGTAATCGGATACGCCCGCCATCGCTATCGCCCGTCTTCCTCCGCTGCCGCGGCCTAAAAATCCACCGCTTTGCCGTAATACACGCTTGTAAACAGACGCTCCATCTCACGCGGCGTGATCGCCCTCGGATTGGATCCCGTGCAGGCGTCGCCTACCGCAAGTTCGGATATAGACGCCAGCTTATGGCCGAATTCGTCCTCGGCGATTCCGAATTCCCCCAGCGTGTGCGGTATTTCGAGCGCGGAGTTCATATCGTCGATCTTGCCGCACAGCGCGTGAACGAGACCGTCCTCGCTCACAGCGGGCAGCCCCGTGAAGCGTGCTATCTCGGAGTAGCGGGCACCGGCTGATTTCGAGTTGAATTTTATGACGTAGGGCAGGTAGATTGCGTTAGCGCACCCGTGCGGTATGTGTCCCGTGGAGAACGCCGCCCCTGTCTTGTGCGCCATCGAGTGAGTTATTCCGAGCAGCGCGTTTGAGAATGCCATTCCGGCCAAACACTGCGCGTAGTGCATCTGCTCCCGCGCTTCCGTGTCTCCTTTCCACGACGGAATCAGATAGTCGAACACCATCTGTATCGCTTTCAGCGCGAGAGGATCGGTGAACGGGGAGTGCAGGGTGGAGACATATGCCTCTATGGCGTGGGTCAGCGCGTCCATTCCCGTGTGCGCGGCGAGAGTCGCCGGCATCGTCTCGGCGATCACAGGGTCGAGAATGGCTATGTCTGGGGTTATGTTGAAATCGGCCAGGGGATATTTGATCCCCTTCGCGTAATCGGTGATGACGGAAAACGCCGTGACCTCTGTCGCGGTTCCCGAAGTGGACGGTATGGCGGCAAAACGGGCCTTCGTGCGAAGCTCCGGGAAATTGAACGGAATTATCAAATCCTCGAACGTGGTCTTGGGGTACTCGTAAAACGCCCACATCGCCTTTGCCGCGTCGATGGGA